>DVNN01000229.1 GCA_018714325.1 Candidatus Pelethocola excrementipullorum | reverse complement strand
AGACTGTAGAAGAACGAATCAGGTCTACTTGGGCAGCTTTTATCATGTAATCACTTGTTTCAACTCCTCTTGCGATGCTGGACAGTTCCACCATGCCAATTGCCTTTCCCATACCTTATTCCTCCTTCCTACAGATTCTGATTCCACGGTCTGTGATTTCCGACACAACTCCATCCAGACTTGAATGGATATTGGCCGAGATGCCATCTGCTGCGGCAGCCACCAGGTCACCCTTTTGTATCCTGCTGCCAGGCTGTACCACCGGTTTGGCCGGCTTTCCGATGTGCTGAGACACCGGTATAAAGCACATATCTGGTTCCAGCTCCTTTAGCTCCGGCAGAGTATGTGTCACATACTGTGACAATCCCAGACGGGCAATCAGACGTTCCGTGGGAATCTTACCATGCTCCAGTCCAGATCTTACCTGGGGATTCATGTTCCTTTCCACCTGTATGCCCTTTTCTCTCAACCGTCTTTTTGCAAAGTCGTTCATCTTTCTGGGAGAAAGTCCCATGGGACAGGAGAACATTTCACAGATTCCGCAGCTGCAGCAATTTACCGCGCTTCCAAAGCACCGCTTATATTCCTCCGGCTCCATGTCCATGTGCTCCTTATAGAGGCTCCGCATCACCATGTTGGGACGTACTTCATGACCGATTAAGTATCTGGGACAGAGATCCGTACACATCCGGCACTGGATGCATGCCGCTTCTGACTGGCGGATCATACGCTTTACCGAAAGAGCGGCTCTTCGCATAAGGTAATGGTCTTTGGGGAGTACCAGAAGATTACCTGTGGTTTTGGTCACCACCTGAGTATCAATGGCCGCATCCCCAACTAAGGCCTTTCCCATCATGGGTCCGCCTACGATTACCCCATAAGATGAGATTTTCAGATCCGCCACTTCCAAGATTCGGCGAATCGGGGTTCCTATGGGTACGCAAAACATCAGTGGTCTTTGAACCGCCCCGGTTACCGATAAGAATTTATCCGTTACCGGTTTGCCTTCCAGCGCATCCCCTATGGAAAGCACCGTCCCCACATTGTCCACCACGCAGCCCACATCCAGAGGGAGGCCACCCTCTGGAACACACCGCCCGGTCACCTGCTGCACCATAATCTGCTCATCTCCAGCAGGATAAAATGTTTTCATCTTGAACATTTCCACATTCGCCTGCTGTTTCTGAATCGCTGTCTGCAATGCTTCTATCTCTTTTTTATACTTTTCCTTCAATACGATAACCGTATGCTCCGCACCCAGATGTTCGGCAATCTGCATCACCGTACTGACAATCCGGTCGGGATAAGTGCGGCAAAGGTACTTGTCAGTCTCGATCAATGGCTCGCATTCTGCCGCATTTATCAGGAAGTATTCCGCCTTTGCATTAAGCTTCACGTGTGTGGGAAATCCCGCACCACCGGCTCCTACTACCCCTGCTCGTTTTATCGCTTCCACCATCTCCATACTATCACCGCTCTCCTCCCATGTCATCGATTTCATGTCCATCCACAATCCCTACGATGGTGGCGTCCACAGGGATGTCCAATCCTCCTGCTGCTCCCCGGGCAGAACTGCCGCTCACGTAGAGCACCGTCTCTCCCACTCCCGCACCGATAATATCGGCTACTACAATGGGAGGTTCTATTGGGCAGCTATCCAGCAAATCGATGGGCTGGACTACCAGCAGTTTCAGGCCTGCAAGCCGCTCTTCTTTTCTGGTGGCCCAGATATTACCTATGACTCTTCCTGCTTTCATGGGCTGCCACCTCCTTCAGGCAAAGTACATTATCTTTTCAGTATCATGATTTTTTGTTTATCGGCATACTCTCTTGCCAGATCTGTGAGAATCGCCCTGGGTTCAACTTTTATAATCCCCGCTTTTTCTCTATGTGCGGCAGCGATATCTTTTTCTGTTATGATATGTTTGGATATGCTGATTTCCCGCTGAGCCTCATCTGTGTTCTCCACCTCGCCTGAACAGGCCACATCCGGAGGTCTGCCCGTCAATATCAAGGTCTGCAATTCCCAGTTTGGGGCGATTACCACACCGCTGTCCTGAAGTAATTTCAGGTTGGCCGACAGCCGCTGATAGTAGAGTTTTGGTGCTTTTTTCCGGTACCGGTATAACTCCACTTCTTCTTCCGGCAGAAAGATCTTCTTACCGGATAGAAGGGCTTCTCCAAACAGCTGAGTATATCCATTGTCAAAGATACCATTGACTATTTTCCCCAGTGATTCATTTGTCAAATCATAGGCGATTACGGCCTCATAGCAGGCCATATCACAGTCATACTCCTTGAGCAAAGCACACTCCGTATTATAATATTCTGCCAGTCTGGGGCTTTCCAGAAGTTCATGACAACCACTTCCATGAGCACCATTCAATATCAGCAACTTGGGCTTCTCCTGGCACTGACTATTGCGGCAATGAACTTCCTGGGCCTCGTAAGACTCCATTCGTTCCTGTACTCGTCTACATATTTCGCTTACCAGAGCATCAATATCCACGCGTTCCCCTCCTTTCTTTATTTAATATAAATACATGAGTTTTCATACACTTGTCCAATCATTTGCAATCAAACCTAGATTTGACAATTCATGGCAATTCCTGCCGGTGTCACCAGAAATGGGTTCATCGGCTTAATGGTTTTGATCCCAGTTTCTTTTTCTATAATGTCCTCGATTCCGGTCAGACAGCAGGTGCCTCCGCAAAGATAGATGGTATCGGTTTCTTCCGGCTTTGCATAGCGGTTGATGATTGTGGCAATTTTCTCCACCACAGCCTTTAGGACCGGCAGGATCTCCTTATGTTTGCTGTAATCCTGCTTCATGGCCTCCGCCTCCGCAAATGGAATGTGATAATTCCCCGACAACACCAAGGTCAGGTGTGTTCCTCCTGTGGGCTCATCTTCAATCCGACATACCTTGCCGTCCCTGATGATAGCAAGTCCTGTGGTACCGCCGCCGATATCCACAATCACACCATCCTTGATCTGATAAACCGCATTGGCAGAGGATGGTTCATCCAGGACATTGGTAACCTCAAATCCTGCACCTTCCGCCACATACTGATGGGTTTTCGCACTGCCTTCCGTACCTGCCGGCATGGCGATAGCACAATTCTCCAGCTCCACGCCCAGACGTTCTTCCAGTTTTTCCTTCAGCTGGGCCACGGTTCTTAGCGCCCCTGCATAATCCAAAACCACTCCGTCCCTAAGCATGTTCGCCGCTTGTTTCTCACATGCAATGGGGTTATTTTCTTCATCCAGCACAACCAGGACGATATATGCAGTTCCCAGATCCACACCTACCTTAAGTTTGTCGCTGACAGGGGAAAATGTCTTGGTTTCCGACTCTTCCACCCGTCTTATAAAATCATCCACACGCTTTAAATCCATCTGTACCCGCTCCTTATCTGTCCTAAAGCCCTTACGGTTTTTTCACTAAGTCATCTTTTCCCTCATAATCCTGCCAAGGGTAAAACCTCTGACTCCCGCCGCATTGGCCTCATCAAAATCTATATGCATCCGGAATCGGAATTGATCATTAATCCGGATTACCACATCCTCAAATACCACCGGACGTTCGCTTATAATCTGCACACCCACATGTTCCCCATCTGTAAGATCTAGTTTCCTGGCCACATCGGGAGTGACATGAATATGATTGTGCGCCACGATTGCATTGTGTTTCAGGTTCAAGGTGCCCTTGGGTCCTTCGATTTGGATTGGAGCCGCCCCCGTCAGGTTCCCCGACTCCCTCAATGGTGCACTGACACCTAATTCCACGCAATCACTGACAGATAATTCCACCTGGGTTGCCTTACGCTCAGGCCCCAGTATTGCCACCCGGTCTTTTCTACCTTTGGAACCAATCAGATTCACACGTTCTTCACTTAAGAATTGTCCTTTCTGGGAAAGGGGACGCTTTTCGTGAAGGACAGCCCCCTTTCCAAACAGGATTTCCAGATCTTCTTTTGTCAGATGAACATGTCTGGCTGAAACTTCGACTTCCACCAGTCCTGCATTTGTGATCGTCTCAATGACTTTTTCCACCAGCTGCTTCATCTTACCTCCTTAATCTCCATAATCCCCAGCCAGATACTTGCACATAATAATATGCATTGCACTGGACATACGGTTCAATTCTTCGATAATATCGCTACGTTCATAGTTTTTTCCATTGTGATAGGCATTGGCCGCCGCCACTTCCGTCTCCCTGACCGCCGTGCGCAGCTGATTCAACAGTGCATATGGCTTGCCCAGGTTGTAATTGGGAAGTACCATCTGTTTTACCTTATAAAACTTCATGGGATTATGAGAGTGTTCCCGGAGTTCTTCATGGCTGAGTCCGATGATATATTCCCTTCTAAAGGGCTCTTCCATAGCATCACAGCGCATCATTTCCCGCAGACTGCCCAGAATATCCTCCAAGTCATCGATAAGCTTTTCTTTTCCGCCTGTCTCTGCCAGTATGGATTGATTCAATACAAACAGTGACTGCAGGCTGTCCAGTTTTCCCCGAAATACGATTCTTTTGTGGTCTTTCCCCACCAGAACATTGCCATAAAGGTGGGTCATATGCTCGGGTTTCTTAAAATAATAAGCACCGCTTTCATAATCCACAAATTTCGGCTTCACCTGCTCTTCCTTTGGAAGTTCCACCTCCGGCATCTTTAGCACTGGGGTGGCTATGATCTCTTTCTCTTCCTTTTTCAGAGGTTTTTTACGGTCTTCATAGTCAATCCTGATTTTACACTGCTGCAGATATTCCCTGGCGGCCGGTGACAGGATTTTCCCTTCGGGAATCGTGTAGGATTCTGGCTTGGACGCTCTTAATTCATCACGTAATATAGCCTCTGTTATCACTTTCATCGCTGTTAAGCCACCTCCTCCTTGTTACCTGTCCGGTAATTTTACTTTTCCGGAAGGGAAGGCAGGATTGCTTCCACCTCATCGTGGGGTCTTGGAATCACATGAATGGATACCAATTCTCCCACACGCTCTGCCGCGGCTGCTCCAGCATCGGTGGCCGCCTTCACGGCACCTACATCTCCCCGTACCATAACGGTTACGAGACCTCCGCCTACGTGTTCTTTCCCAATCAAGGTTACATTTGCTGCCTTTACCATGGCATCTGCCGCCTCAATAGAGGCAACCAACCCTCTGGTTTCAATCATTCCTAATGCCTGCATTGCTGCCATATCATTACCTCCTGTCTTTTTCTCTCTATTTATAATTTCGGAAGAATAAACTCTACTTCTTCATGTGGCCTTGGGATTACATGAATGGAAATCAGTTCTCCCACACGCTCTGCGGCAGCTGCGCCTGCATCTGTGGCTGCCTTTACAGCGCCCACATCCCCTCGTACCATGACTGTTACGAGGCCTCCGCCTACATGTTCTTTCCCAATCAAGGTCACATTTGCTGCCTTTACCATGGCATCTGCGGCTTCAATGGAAGCCACCAGCCCCTTAGTTTCAATCATTCCTAATGCCTGCATTGCTGCCATACTTATTTCCTCCTTTACTTAAGCGCTTCTAAGACGCTTAATGATTTCTTTGACAATTGCATCCAGATTGATATCAACATTACTCTGTGGCTTGCAGACTCCTTCCGTACAATCCGGAAGATTTGCTTTGACATCTTCGATCTCCAGGATACCTTCTGCCACATATCTGGTATTCAGTAGATTCATAGGACCCACATTATCCGAGGTAGCGCTGCCTCCGATGGCGCCGCAGCCCAGAGTAAGGGCGGGCATCAAACCGGTGGTCCCGCCAATTCCGCCCAGAGCACTGGGGGAATTCACGATTATCCTGGAGGCGGGAATTCTATTTGCAAAATAGTCTACCATCTTTTGATCCTTTGTATGCATGGAGAAGGTATGACCTGCTCCTTCATAATGAAGAATTTCCTGACACAGTTCACATACTTCCCGGTAGGATTCTCCAGTGTAAAAGGCCAAAATCGGGGCCAGTTTCTCGTTGGAATAGGGGTGTCCTGGACCGATTCCGTCTTCTCTTGCCACCAGTACCTTCGTGCCCCCTGGAATCTTAATTTCCGCCAATTCGGCTATAGTCTTCGCATCTTTTCCAACGATTACGGGATTCATGGTGCCATTAGGCCGAAGAATAAAGGCGCCCAACTTCTTACACTGCTCTTCACTTAAGAAATATGCTCCCTGACGTTCCATCTCCTCTTGTACTGCTGGGGCCATGCTCGTATCACAAACCACCGACTGTTCGGAAGCACAGATTGTGCCATTGTCAAATGTCTTGGAATCCATGATTCTCTTTACCGCCAATGGCAGGTCCGCCGTCTTTTCAATATAAGCAGGTCCGTTGCCTGGCCCCACTCCGATGGCCGGAGTCCCCGAAGAATAGGCCGCCCTTACCATGGCGGAACCGCCTGTGGCAAGTATCATGGAGATATCGGGATGGCGCATCAGATGATCTGTTGCCTGCAAGGTGGGCAAGGTGATGCAGGATACCAGATCCTCATTGCCTCCCGCCTCCGCAATGGACTGACGAATAACCTTGACGGTCTCCAGAATGCAATTTCTTGCATTCGGATGGGGGGAGAACACAATGGCATTGCCGGCCTTGATGGCTATCTCCGCCTTGTAAAGGACGGTGGATGTGGGGTTGGTGGAGGGAATCAATCCTGCGATCACCCCCATGGGTACCGCGATGCACCTCACCTTTTTCTCCTAATCCCATCCCAGTTCTCCTATGGTCTTCATATCTTTTACATGTTCATATACGCCGTTGCTTGCGAATACATTTTTAATTACTTTGTCAGCTTCCACGCCAAATCCGGTCTCTTCGTGGGCCATCTTCGCAAGGCGTTTTGCATTACGTACTCCAGCGTATGCGATTGATTTTACAATCACATCCACCTCTTTCTGGCTTTTTGCGCTCAGCTCTTCCTGGGCAGTTTTTGCTTTATCAACCAATTCACGTACTTCCTGCACTGACAAAAGATCTTTATCATATAACTGCATACTATTTCTCCTGTCTCGAATCGTTCAATATTGCATGAATCAGTTCCTGTTTCTTGGCGAATCGGATCTCCTGACGGGTCATATTCGTGATACCTATATCCCTTGCCAGCTTACGCAGCTCGGCCACGGTCATCTGTTCCAGTTGCTCTCTGGTGAATTCGGATATTTCAGGACCCTCCTTCACCTGCTCTTCCTGGTTTTTATCCTCCTGGTTTTGCTCTTCCTGGTTTTGCTCTTCCTGGTTTTGCTCCTCCGGGCTCTGACCTGGCCTGGTAAGAAGTTCCTCATTGGTATGTGTCATGGGGGGATGTTCCTTATCCTTTGTAAGCATCCGGCCCACGTCCTCCGCCGGCCGGGGGATTACATGAACACTCATAATCCGCCCCACCCGCTCAGCAGCCGCTGCCGAAGCATCCATGGCCGCCTTCACCGCACCGACTTCTCCTTCCACAAGGACGGTCACCAGACCCCCCTTGACTTTCACAACATCCACCAAGGAAACATTTGCCGCCTTTAATGCACTATCCAAAGCTTCTACTGCTGCAAGGTAGCCATATACTTCAATCATTCCCAATGCTTTCATATCATACCTCCGCCTGCAGTTCTGTTAAGAGCTTGTGTGCTATTCTCTTGGATTATCAGCAACGTATTCCACCGCCTGGGCAAATGCTTCACAGGCTGCCTTGCAGGCCGACTGACTTCCGGTGAGCAGGGCGCCGCCAAAGTTTGTCTCTGAAGGCGGGGCATACAATACACACATCTTCACATCCGCTGCCTTAAGTGCCGCATCCATCGCATACATAGCCTCCAGAGGTGGTGCAATTAGATATGCCAGTGCTTCACCTTCCTGGATTCCCGCTCCCTCTGACAGATAGGATCCTGTACGTGATATGCAATGAGCATAGTATACGATGGAATCGTCTTCATTTGCGGAGATGAAGTGAGCTACATTCTCAATCACATCCACACAAGCTTCCAACCCGCTTTTCACCTCTGCAGGATTGGGGCCTGCCAGAATACCGATTACTTCTCCGGCCAGCTTAGTGTTGGCATTGTCAGCACCGCCATAAAAGCTCTTTCCATAAACTACTTTTACATCTGCTTTTTTTGTTGCTTCATCAAGGGCTGTGTATGTAACATCGTCACAGTTGGACGTAATCAGGGCGATTGACTTCTGATCCGCTGCCAGATTCAGCTCTTTGGCCATATCAGGGCTGACATTGGGGATGATTTTGGTTGCAAGGACATCCGCCTTGATTGGATCTCGTTTCATTTGTTTCCCTCCTATCCTATTAGAGTTTCAGATCGGTTCCACTGGCTTTGTTGTCCAGTATCTTCTTAATAATTTCTGCTATGTGGGCGCCTGCCTCAGCCGGTATGGTACCGGACTTATGAATATTGGATACTACCGTTCTTCTGGCCTCAGGCATTCCCACCGTGGCCTTATATGCAATGTATGCGGACATGGATTCGGCTGTGATCAGCCCTGGCCGCTCACCAATCAGTACACAGGTAACGTCCGCGCCGGTAATCTCGGAAATCTGATCCATGGCGCCTACACGTCCGTATTTGACGAAGAATGGCGTTCCAGTGTCTATGCCATAGCTTTTCAGTCCCTGCTCAATGGCGGGCAGTACATCCCCAACATTGGCCGCAACCGCTGCAGAACTCAATCCATCTGACACATAGATCTGAACCGTAGGATTGCTCCGGCATTTTTCTTTCACTACCTTAACTGCCTCATCATCTAGCTTCCGCCCCAAATCGGGTCTGGTCAGATAAGTATCCTTGGAATCACACTGAGTCTGCACGGTGAACAGATTCATCTTATCGATGAAATCCTGGTCCACATCGGAGAATACCGCATCCTGTGCAGCGGAATGAGCAGCCCTAAACTGAAGGACTGGATCCGTCTTAAAGCGGGCGCCTGCTTTGCCGATGCCCAGCCGACAGGGAGCATACTGCTTCAGATCATAATATGCCTCTTTGTTCACTGGGTTTTCTACCAGATACTGGGTACGAATGTCCACCTCGGTCACATCCGGAATAAATCCATCTTCAATTACCGTCGTATTGTTGCAGGTATCACATGTCTCCTCCTCTGCAGGAGCTGTGCCCTGATCCAGATTCATCTCTGTTAACACCTGTTCGATAATGGTCCTTAATTCCTTCTCATTTACCAAAACACTTCACCTCCTATTTACGCAAGAAAACGGATGCATCGCCTGCCAGCGGCGTCAGTTTTCCATCTTTAGAGAATCCCATCTTCTCCAGCCACAGATCAAACTCACGGATTGGACGCAGGCCATAAATCTCCCTGAGACTGGCTGCATCATGATAACTGGTACACTGATACATCAACATACAGTCATCTCCCTGAGGCACACCTATTAAGTAATTACATCCTGCCGCAACCAACAGCGCTGCCAGATTCTCAATATCATTCTGATCTGCCTTCATATGGTTTGTATAGCAGGCATCACATCCCATGGGGATCCCTGTTAACTTACCCATGAAATGATCCTCCAGGCCGGCACGGATGACTTGCTTGGAATCATAAAGATACTCGGGTCCGATAAATCCTACTACGGTGTTAACCATAAATGGCTGATACCGCTTGGCAAATCCATAACATCTGGCCTCCATGGTCAACTGATCCCAGCCATGATGGGCTTCCGAAGAAAGTTCAGAGCCTTGTCCGGTTTCAAAATACATCAGGTTAGGTCCTGTGCTGGTGGCTTTGTGGAGCATCATGTCATGTCCCTCATCCAACATGGATGCGGTCAATCCAAAGGCCGAATTTCCCTTCTGGGAGCCTGCGATGGATTGGAACATCAGATCGATGGGAGCATGGAACTTCTCGATGGCCTCCATCTGCGTGGTCACATGAGCCAGTACGCTGATCTGTGTGGGAACTTCCCATTTTGTCTTGAATTCATCAAAACTTCTCAGGATTCTGGCCACACTTTCCACGGAGTCATCCACTGGATTTAAGCCGATAACCGAGTCACCGCATCCAAGACTCAGGCCTTCCATAACGGATGCCATAATGCCCTTGGGGTCATCGGTGGTGTGATTGGGCTGCAGACGTGATGAAAAAGTACCTGGCAGTCCGATTGTAGTATTACAGTGTGCGGAAACCCGGATCTTCTTCGCTGCATAAATCAGATCCAAATTACTCATCAGTTTACATACGGCCGCCACCATTTCACTGGTCAGACCACGAGATGCACGTTTAATCATGTCTCCGGAAGTCTCAGTATCCAAAATCCATTCCCGGAATTCGGCGACGGTTTTACCCTTCATTTCGCCGTAGATTGACTCATTGACACTATCCTGGATGATTCTGGTAACTTCATCTTCCTCGTATGGAACTGCTGGATTATTTCGGAGGTCTTCCAACGTAATGTGAGAAAGAACGACTTTTGCCGCAACTCTTTCTTCGGCAGATTCTGCGGCGATTCCCGCTAATTTGTCGCCTGATTTCTCTTCATTGGCCTTAGCCATAACTTCCCGAAGAGACTTAAACTCATACACTTTGCCAAATAACTTTGTCTTTAAGATCAATTCTTTCACCTCTCCTTTTCTTGAATTCATAGTACTGTTAATTCAGCTGCCTCCTGAATTTTCAGGAGTTAAAGATTAATGTCTTGGTCACAACCGGAACCACCCGCCCAGCAGCAACTGGTTCTCCGATGTCGATGTAGTCGCCGTCTTTTGCATATATTCCATCAATACAGATCACGGCCTTCCTATGTTCCAGAAATACATTGAGCGCATTGCCCAGTACCTTGGCTATGTCATTTTCAATAACCAAAATCAATGGATAGGGACCTTCTATCATCTTTTCAGCCCCGCTGATTATGATCTTGGCCAAGTCCTGAATCTGATTAAAACTAGTATGATAATTGCCGGAAAATGCAATGGCAACCTGCTCCAAGGCGCCGTCCGTCTCATATAGAGGCAGCTTATCCCGGACCGCGTTTTGGAATTTAGCCGGTTCCTGTTCCTCCTCCGAAGAAACTTTTAAAACCGGAATGTTTTTTATGGGCAGTTTTTCACCAGAATAGGTGATGGTACTGCCGCTAACATTTGTAGTATGTGTCCCGGCTCCCACCACTGTTGCACGGATGGTTTCTGCTGCCGGGTAAATCTTCAACTTTTGCAGGGACTGGTTATTCTTGACCGCCCGCCCTAAAAGCACACCGATATCACCATATCGGAATACCTCCCCTTCTTCCTCCTGATAGATGCAGTCCGCAACGCCTCCCGAATAAGTGGCCGCCATAATCTGAGGACTGTCAGGCAGGGGACTTCCCTGATTAGTATACATGCCCTGGTGAGCCCCATCGGCTCCGCATACATGAAGAGCCATGGCCAGTTGTTCTGCCATATATTCGCATACCCGGTAAAGTACCAGCTCATTGGCCGGATCCCCCACACGGATTCGTATCTGATGATGCTCTGCCAATTCTTGTATCTTTGGATATATGTAAGCTATTCTTCCATCTTCCACCCTGATCAAACGGCCTCCGATGTCCAGACAGCAGGTTCCTTTCAGAACTCCTTTCTGGAAAAATGCAATATTGCTGGTTCCTCCTCCGATATCCACATTGGCCACCACTTCCCGGTTGTCTTCAGACAATTTATCCGCTCCGGCTCCCTTGGCCGAAAGCACAGATTCCAGATCCGGCCCTGCCGTGGCGACCACAAAGTCACCAGCCATATCGCTCAATGCGGCCAACACGCTGTTGGCATTCTGTTTTCTGGCTGTCTCTCCCGTGATGATAACGGCCCCTGTCTTCAGATCTTCCGGTTTTATACCGGCCTGTTCATATTCCTTACGGATAATTTCTTTCACTTTTACCGAATCTATCTCTGTCTGGGACAACAATGGTGTAAAATAAATCTGGCTCCGGTATATCACTTCTTTTTCCACAATACTGATTCTTGGCACCACATAGCTGCTCGCCAGGTTCTCTATGGTGAGTCTGCTGAAAATCAGTTGTGTGGTGGACGTACCGATGTCAATGCCCACACTTAGAATAGCTTCCCGCACTGGAATCACCCCCTTACAGTGAATTATGCTTTTTTATGTATTAATTCAATCGAGCCCTACCATATCGGTAGTCTTATTCATAAAGTCAAAAGAGACTCTGGTTCCATCCCTGTCAGACCGTATCTTCAGCTTTCCATGAAGCTTATCCCTCACCATGGAATCCACGATATTAAGTCCCATGCTGTCGGAACGAATCTTCTTTGAATCAAACCCTATCCCATCATCCACGATCTCAATGGCAGAATAAATCTTCCCCCTGATGATCTGGATACGGATATTTCCTTCTTCTCTGCCCGCAAATGCGTATTTTATAGAATTTTGAAGCAGTTCGTTGACCGATAAGGCCACCGATGTGGCAATATCCGAATTCACCGTCATCTCATCTCCTGTCAACTCCAGGTTTATCTTTCGGCTGGGGCCGAGAAATGACTGAACCGCATTGTTTCTCACCGTGTGGAGAACCTCTTTCAGATTCACCTCATCCATACCACTTTGAGACAGAAGTTGATGAGTGACAGCTATGGAAAGAATCCTGTTGATACTTTCGGATAACAATCGTTTCGTCTCCTCGTTGTCCGTCCTTCTGGCCTGAAGCCTTAGCAGTGAAGCGATAATTTGAAGATTGTTCTTTACCCGGTGGTGTAGTTCCTTAATAGCCACCGATTTCAAGATCAGACTCTTCTCCTGCTCCCTGTTCCAGGTGATATCTCTGATGATAACGGCCAACCTGATATCCCCCTTTTTCATCGGAATCTGACGAATTCTGAGATAGTGCTTGCTAATCCTCACTTCGGAAAGCACCTCGGTTAGATCGCTCTTTTTATCATATTGGGTGAGGCAGATATTTTTATACTTCTGCCCCAGGATGTCTTCCACATAGCCCAGATCCTGAAACAACTCCTTGGCATACATATTCCGGAACGTCACATAACCGTTGCCATCCACAAGCAAGAGGCCTTCATCTATGCTCTCTGTCAGCCATTCGCTATCGTTAATCATATGGTTTAGAGGGGTTTCCACCGCTTCATACCGATCTTCTACCGCCTCTGCTTCGTCTGTAATCCGCCTTTCCCGAATCAATACTCCAATCACCCGGGAATTATATTTGATTGGCTCCACCGATTGAATGGTGTAATTATCTTCCTGTGTTCTGGCCTTCATATACTTTGTTGCAATTCCCAGTTTAATCGTCCTGGCGACAGCTGGTTCGTCTTCCTCTTTTGCAAACATTCCCACCACGCTGTTCTTATAGGAGGATAGTCCCTCTTCAGGCTTTGCCTCGGCAACCACGATGGCATCCCCCTCCCTGCAGGGGCAATCTACAAATATATCTGCTGCCTCCAGATTCGCCAAGGGCTGTAACGTCTGAGCCATCATCTGAATAACCTGTATTTCATCCTCTGACAAGTCTGTATACTCCAGACAAAGCTGTTTTATCTCTTTCAGCATGTTATTTTCCTCTGCGCATCAATATAATTTCCGCAACCTTCTTCATAGATATGTTTTTGATTCTGCTGATATTGCGGATATAGTCGTAGGCCTCCTGCTCGGAGAGTCCTCGTCTGCTCATAATCACTCCCTTGGCCTGTTCCACCTGAATCCTGCTTTCCAGTCGTTGGGCCAGAGTGTTGTACTCCTTTCTCAGATTTCTCATCTCACAGCTGCGTTCCATAGCAATTTCCAGGGCGGGAATCAATGAACGCTCATTCAGCGGTTTTATCAGATATCCGCTGACGCCACTCTTCTTTGCCGTCTCAATAAATTCCCTGTCATTGTAGGCAGTGACAAGCACAACAGTTTCTGCCAGATTTTCTTCTGCTATAATAGAAGAAGCCATCAACCCATCCAAAAGGGGCATTTTTACATCCATGATTACCAGATCCGGACATTCCTTCCTGCACATCTCCACGGCATCAAATCCATCCGCCGCTTCCGCGATCACTTCATATCCCTCTTTCTCAAGTATTTCCCTTAAATCCATTCTCGTAATTGGTTCATCGTCTGCAATGATTACCCGCATCGTACCCTTGTCCTTCCGCATGACCTTCGTCTGACTCTTGTTTTCGTGTTTCAAAATACCGCAGCAGTGGTTTAAAACCACTTCCCTTGTAGCTGCTGGTCACAAAGACCTCTTCCGCCCCTGCCTGTACCAGATACCTCTCAGCATCTTTAATCTGCTTGGGCGACGCCAAGTCACTTTTGGTTACAATCCCAATGCACGGCTTTCCAAAAGTACTGGAATATCCCGGCGGAAACATGGTTCCAGCCTCATCGGCCTGTTGTACCAAAGCGATGATATCCGCATCCACCGCTGTTACTGTAAGAGCACCTCTTAGATATGTACGTTCCAGATATTCTCCCGGCGTATCAATCACTTTGTCATTAATCAGCTGCACGGTTTGGGTCTTATGATATTTTAAGTCTTCATTATTGAGGTACTGGCATAAAGTAGTCTTTCCCGCCATGGAACGTCCAATCAAGATAATCCTCTTCTTATCATCCATCTAACTGTCCTTTTGTCCTTTCAAGAGCGGGTGATTGGTGCCGGAGCAAATCCCATGGAATCGCAAAGAACACTCATTACATCATGTAATGCAGCCTCCACACCAGCCACATCACCCGTGATGATTAAGGAACCATTAAAACGATCCACAAAGCCAATCTGTATATCCGCCGCCTTTCCTGCAACATCTGCCGCAATTATAGCCGCCTCACTGGGTGTGATTGTAAAGATACCTATGGCACCCTTTCCATCGATCAGCCCCATTTTGGCATATAACGGCTCCACCGGATGTGGGATTACATGAGCAAGAGTCACCTGCTTACCAGGTACAAACTCTTGTATAATCCTCTCCTTTTTTTCTTCATACATGTTCATCACCCCCATTCCCCTGTCAAATCAGCCTTCCTGTGTATGCTCTGATGAACACCGAACGGATATCGTCTTTTGAGCATATTCTCGGATTAGTCTTCGTACAGGCATCATGCAATGCGGCATCCACCATCTCGTCCAGGGCATTGTCAAAGTCTGCTCTGGATACACCGGCACTCTCTATATTGGAAGGGAGGTTTAATAGCTGTATGTACTGTTTTGTAGTCCTTACCACACTAAATGCACTCTGCCGTATGCTGGGACCATCCAGCCGGGCGACCCTGGCAATTCTGGCATACCGCTCGGCCACAGGTGTAAGTTTGTCATAGCAGCCGGCATTAAATCCCATCACATAGGGCAGTAGAATTCCATTGGCCCGTCCATGTGGTATATGAAAATGAGCACCCAGAGTGTGCGCCATACCATGATTCAACCCCAGCCCAGCATTACTGAACGCAATTCCTGCAAGGCAGGAGGCATGGTGCATCTTCTTGCGAGCATCCAGATCATCGGGGTTTCGATAAACCTTCAAGAGGCTGCTCCTCACCAATTTGATGGCTTTCTCTGCCGCAGCGTCGGTGAAATCATTGGCATTGGTTGAGACAAATGCTTCAATAGCATGTGTGAGCACGTCTATTCCTGTATCCGCAGTAACCGACGGCGGAACAGATTCCACAAGACTGGCATCCAGTATAGCCGCGTCAGGAATAAGCTCATCCGTAACCAGAGGATATTTAGCTGCTTGTTCTGGATCACTGATTACCGAAAATTTACTAACTTCCGATCCCGTCCCACTGGTAGTAGGAATGGCTATGAATCTACACCTTTCCCCAGAACCCTGCCGAAAAGCCAGCAGATTCATGGCTTTAGCCGCATCAATAGGAGAACCACCACCAAGGGCTAACAGCACCTGGGGCTGTAGCTCCTGCATTACATTGATGCCTCTGGCAATCACGGCGATATCCGGATCCGGTTTAACCTCTGAGAATATCTTGTATTGAATCTTTCTTCGGTCAAGGGGCTCCGTCAGGTAGCTGACCATTCCACTCTCCTGCATAAATGAATCAGTCACAATCAATGCCCTCTTAACTCCATCCAGGACTTCTTCAAGTCCTTCTTTATCCGTGTAAATTCGTGTTTTTAGGTAAAAACTCTCCAAAACAAACCTCCTTTCTAACAAAACAAAAAAGTGCCCTGATTTTCTCAAATAAAGAAATTAAGAAAACCCAAGACACTCCACCGTTCTTAGTTATGATTGTGCTTACTCCGTCGTACGCACATCGAATTTTGTTATATTATACCATTTTATGTTTTTATTGTCAACTTTGTTCTTTTTTTAACGTGCTCACTCTCCCTGATTGTGCATTATTCTATGCTTTTCCTTAGTTTCTCCGTTTTTAGCGACATTTTCATTCTCTCTTTTGTTGTTTCGTTGTTATAATTCCCCATATAAAAGAGAAGCAAGCCGAAGCTCGCCTCTCCTATGTTTCGCTAACATTAACTCTATCTTATATTTTCCACCCGCTAATTGGAGTTCTGATGCAGATACTTTTCCCTTGTTGCCAGGCCTCCTCTGATATGTCTCTCCGATTTGTTCACATTTAGAACTTTTCTTGCATTCTGGGCAAGAGCCGGATTTATCTGTAAAAGTCTATCTGTTACATCCTTATGCACTGTGCTCTTCGAAACACCAAATTCTTTTGCAGTTTGTCTCACTGTGGCATTATGCTCTATGATGTAGGTTGCAATTTCCACCGCACGCTCTTCGATATAATCTTTCAAAAAAAATCCCCTACAAATGCTGTTTTTACAGTTTATGAAGGGGAGACTGATCTTATTCCACAAGTTCATCCACATCAAAGATCAGTTAAGTTTTTCACCGAAATCCTCATGTTTTCTTAGAGCACTAGAGCCAATCTCAGTATACCTCAGCTCTCCATCTACCCTCTCCGACTTCATCAGACTGATTTTTTGCACTTGTAAATTAATCGGTGTCATATGCTCCTGATATGCTTCCATAGAAAAGCCAGATTTCATTCTGCATCTTCTACCCAAGGTAATATGGGGCCGATAAGGTTTGTCATCCACCCGATACCCTTCCGCCTTCAATCCTTGTACCAACTTGCTTTGTAATTCTAAAAGCGATTCTGAGCTCTTGATTCCACACCAGTAGATGGACTCAGAACCCCTCTGAAACTTACCGGTTCCCTCAAGCTGGAGGGTAAACATCCCTGTATCCGATCTCTCCATCACCTTAAGAATCCCCTCGATCTTCTCCGTGGGCATCTCTCCTAAAAAGGCAAGGGTCAGATGGAGATTGTCCCTCTTTATAAAATTGCCAGATTCCGCATATTGCCTCAATTCCTTGGCCCTCTGATATATCTGGTCTTTTATCTTATCTTCGAAATCAATTGCTATAAATAACCGCATCCGTCTCTTCTTTCACCTCTGCCCTTCCATAAAGAAGTATCTCTTTCCAAAACGCCTGCAACTCTTCCCCGCTGCTGAATATTACCTGAACCCTTCCTTCGCCAGAACTCAGCTCTAAGATATGCTGGCTTATATCCTCATTATTTGGAACTGAGCAGAATTTATGCACCTTCCTTACCGGGTAACTCCATGCCTGTCCCTTCCAAACTTCCACCTTATAAAGTCCCAGGTCCAACAGATCCAAAGTCCATTCTCCTTCTTTTAGATATTCACAGACCTCATCCAGTGGAAGTGGATTCTCCTGATCCATCTCATCCAGCATTTGAGAGAACCGCTCCTGCCTTGCCTGCTCCATTCCATATCCATCAAACAGTTCCACAACCTGATGAAACGTGCGCCTGGAGGTCTGCAATCTCCTCAGTAACACCTCATCGTTCCCCACCGCCAGTTCCAGAATATTTTTCATGTTTTCCTCCCGGAAAATCAGGGTCAGCGGCAGATGTCTCCTCTCTATTCTAACCTTTTCAGCCCCTACCTCATTCCCGGAGCAGCTACTTCCCTTATATTTGGATTTATCTGATTCTTTATTTCTATCTTTCATCTTTCATTCATCCCTGCCGTCTTTTCTACCCTTTTGTCTTGGGTCGTACTAATTGATAACTCTCAGCAATCATACGTTTTATATCCTCTTCTGGAACCGTTCCATCCAGGATAATGGAATTCCAGTTTTCCTTATTCATATGATAAGCAGGGATAACCGAAGGATACGCACTCCTCCAAAAATCTCTCCACTCCTGATCCACCTTTACATTAATCCAGATTTGATCCATCCGCTCATAGATACAGGCAAATATCTTCTTATTGCCCTTGCATCGTATCACACTCCAATTATCATCGTGGAAGGGATAATCCTCGTAAACCTCCTCAAATGTCAGACTATAGGATATTGCCTCTTCTCTGGTTATCATGAACTCCTCTCCCTTTCCTTTTAAAGTTTTAATCTATACAAAACTACTTTTTCTGCTAGAATATTCCTTTATGTATTATAAGTTTAGCATATCTTACTTTTATCTTTTGTACAAGAAATATTGGAAGCTCATCATTAATATACACCTTTTAGAACGAATTCCCGGGGTTGCATAACCAGACATTTTCCGCTACACTAATAGTATCTACCTATTATGGCATATAATTATAAATACTATCGGGAGGCAGCCAATGACTCATACAGAAAATACAATATCTCATCACCTTCAGAAAGGCTATCCTTTCTGGAAAAATCTTACAAATAAAGAAAAAGAATATCTCACCTCCTGCTCCACGATACTGAGTTACCAGAAAGATGACTTCATCTACAGTCGTGATGGAGATTGCCTCGGCATCTTCCTTGTACTGGAAGGTCAACTGCGTATCTATATCCAGTCAGAGGAGAGCAGAGAAATCACCCTATTCCGTCTGAATGCCGGGGAAGTCTGCACCCTGTCGGCTTCCTGCCTGCTTCAGGAAATCACCTTCGATATCCAAATCGAGGCAGAAGAAGACAGCAAAATACTGCAGACCAACATCAATTGTTTTCATCAGTTGATCGATAAGAATATTTATGTGGAAAATTATGTTTATCGACAAACCACCGAACGGTTCTCTGATGTGATGTGGGCACTGAGTCAGATATTATTCTCCAGCTTTGATAAAAGACTGGCTGCTTACCTGGAAGACGAACGGATCCGGACAGGTTCCATGGTATTGAAAACCACCCATGAGCAGATTGCCCGGAATTTGGGAAGTGCCCGGGAGGTGGTATCCAGGATGTTAAAGTATTTTGAAAAGGAAGGAATCGTGTCCCTTTCCAGAGGTGCCGTTACGATTCTGGATTTGGAAAAATTACGAGCATATATTTAGAATTCATTACGATAATAAAAATAGCACAGGCCTCTGCCAATTGTGAGCAGATACTGTGCTATTTTTACTCAATTCTGTATAACCTGATGAGCCCATCGATATCCGAAACCTTTGATGGTTTCAATATAAGATAATCCTTCATAACTCCCAAGTTTCTTTCTGATTCTACTGATATGTACATTAAGAGTACCTTCCTCCACATACTTATTTCTGGAATCCCAAATGTTTTCCAAAAGTACATCTCTGGTCACGATCCTCCCTCTTTGTTCTAATAACAGTTCACAAATCATGTATTCCCGTATGCTCAAATCCACAAGTTTTTCATTCTTATAGATATGATGCTGGTCCATCATGATTTCTAACTCACCGGAAAATGCTGTCTTGGGAACCATTTCATTGTTCCCATACCCTCTTCTAAACTGAGCTTCAATTCTGGCCAGTAATTCCGCGATTTGAAATGGCTTTGTTACGTAATCATCGGCACCTGCCTGAAGCCCTTCTACAATCTGTTCGGTATTGGTGCATGCGGTCAGCATAATCACCCCTCCCTGGTAGAATTCTCTCATCTTACGGCAAAGGTCATATCCATTTCCATCCGGCAGGCGGATATCAAGCAGGCATAAATCGACATGTTTATTCTTGAGCTGCACCAGTGCATCCTTCTTCGAATGCGCCATAAAGACATCATAGCCGCAGCAATCACACAAAATTTCCTTTATTCCACATGCCAGTTCCGTATCATCTTCTATGATTAAAATTGTTTTCATCTGTTCATGCCTCACTTAATTACCATATTCTGGAAATGTTCCTATCGACATTATATCAAATATTTATTCATTTTTCACCCTGCTCATTTAAGATTTAATCTCAAACTCTTATGAGTCTTATCATCATAATGTCATCACCCATTCTTGCTTGCATTTTCCTATAAATTCCTCTATACTTATCATATTAAAAAATTTTCATAGAAAGGATGCTCATTTCACACATAATTATTATGCTGTGATATCCTGGATATTGTTATATTATCTGAGCTGTTGAATAGGAACATATCATAAAATCAGAGAGGAACTTTAGATATGGAAAAGAAGAAAGTTGTAGTCGCACTAGGACATCGAGCACTTGGAACCACTCTACCGGAACAGAAAATAGCTACAAAAAAATCAGCCAAAGTGATCGCCGACCTTATTGAGTCAGGCGCTTCTGTGGTTATCACCCACAGCAATGCCCCTCAGGTGGGCATGATTCATACGGCCATGAATGAGTTCAGTAAGGCACACGAAGACTATACTGTGGCTCCTATGTCCGTATGCTCAGCCATGAGCCAGGGCTATATCGGATACGACCTTCAGAATGCTATCCGGGCAGAGCTGCTCCGCAGGGGTATCTACCGTCCAGTCTCTACGGTTTTGACACAGGTGACCGTGGATCCATACGATGATGCATTTTATACACCAACTAAAGTGATTGGACGAATCCTGTCAGAGGAAGAAGCAGAGGCTGAGGAGTCCAAGGGCAACTATGTAACAAAGGTGGATGGCGGTTATCGCCGTATTGTGGCTGCTCCAAAACCACAGGATATCATAGAAATAGATGCCATCCGTGCTCTCGTCGATGCGGATCAGGTTGTGATTGCCGCAGGCGGTGGGGGCATCCCGGTGCTGGTACAGGATGAGGAACTCCGAGGCGCCAGCGCTGTGATTGAAAAAGATCTGATCAGCGAAAAACTGGCTGAGATGATTCAGGCAGATGAACTCCTGATTCTAACCAGTGTTGAGCATGTATCCATCGGCTATCATACACCGGAAGCCGCACCTCTTGGTAAAATCACGATCTCTGATGCCAGAAAATACATGGCTCAGGGTCAGTTTGAACCTGGTTCCATGCTTCCTAAAATTGAAGCCTCTGTTGAATTTCTGGAAAAAGGCGGAAAACGCGCCGTTATCACTTCCATCGATAAGGCAAAAGAAGGTTTTCTTGGTAAAACAGGAACCATCATTGAACCATAAAAAAGGGTACAAAAAAGGGCCGTCGTAAATTCTACTGCGGCCTTTTATTTCTAAAACTCACTATCTTTCCTCTGTAACTGCTTACTCTGAATACCCCTCATTGTATTAGATAAAGCTCTACAATCCACAACTACACTAGTTTAGTTAGCTTTTTGTTTAGAGGCTCTTAGCACACCGTCTATCGTCTCAAAGAAGGTTTCCTTAGATAGGGGACGTTGTACATAATTTAACACGCCCATTCCCTTAAGCTGCTCCCGCACTTCCCCACTTCTGCCAAACTCATCAGCAATTACGATCGCAGTATTGTAAACCTGTGACTTCAATCCCTTTAAAAACTCAAAATTCCCACCCTCCAAAGTAGCCTTAACTAAATCAATCACCACCAAATCAAATCTCATGCTTGGAAGTTTGTCAAAAATATTGGAACTACATACAGTCGTCTTAATCCCCTCTTCATCATACTGTTTAAATGTTTTCATCACCCCATTTAAACGTGCGCTGTCTCTTACAATTAACAACTCCATATGCTCACCTCTCCCCTCATGTATCTTAGTATATATTATTCCTTTAAACTCGTTTCATCAGCCTGAAAATTGGGGGCAGGCTGATGAAACCAAAACCTGTAATGTTTTATGGATGTATGACTTAACTAGATGTTATTAATAAAATTCAAAAATCAGATTGAAGCTGAACAATTGCCTGAATAATATGCCATAACATAGGTTTTAAAATCAACAGTATCATATAATACTAAGGTTCCACGCAATGTTGTACTATAGTCATGATCATAATATGAATACGGATAAAGCTCTGGAATTGCGGCTATCGTAGCATATCTTAGTTCAATTTTAACATGTTTGCTTACTATAATCCTGGTAGAAGCTTCCTCCGTAGCATCGCTTTGAATATTAGCGATAGCCATACTCGGTGCTGCTAAAACATTAACTGGTAAAATTATGCTTGCCATTACTCCACCCACTACTGCTTTCATTTTTCTCTTTAGCATTGATTTTCCTCCCTGTTTTTTTATTCGGTCTGATACAGTAAAATCGACTTCGCTCCCCAAATCACTTAGATTATATAGCAGAAGTCTGTGCCTCTTTTGGAGTTTATACTGTCATTCAATTTCTTAATTTTAACATGCCAACCTTAAATCTATATTACATTTTTATATCTTTTAATTTTTTATGTGTGCATAGAAGAGACTCTATCGTACAAAATAAAATTATTACTATTACAATTCTCAAAAAATTCACCCAAGGAATTCTAACCAACACTTCGCCCCATGCTTTCACACCCATCGTATCAGATGTAACCTTTGTATACCTAGTAACAGCATAATACTTAATAAACTGATATAATGTGGTAGCGGTAACTGCAAATAACTCGCCGATGATAACGAATTTCAACTCATACTTTAGATTACTTATATAAATTCTGCTCTTACTAACACCTAATTCTCTAAAAACCCTTGTTCTCTTTAAATCTTTACTCTTGGAGAAGTGTCTTTTTTCTTCACTCAAAATGATTAGGATCATGGTGCATCCTATTCCTAAACCGCCAAACAAATAGTAACCCTCAATTTCTTTTACCTTATACTCCTGATAAGATTTTCTTTTATTGGCAAAGGTATATTTTGATGTAGTCTGCATGAACTCCATCTCTGCTTGCTTTTCATTGATATTATCTTTTAAGTTAGCGGTTAAAAACTCATAGGCATCGTGGGCCTTATTACTTGATAATAAATCACATAGCTTGTAACTACCCAAAACAACAAATGGCTTTCCTAACTTTCCCCTCCAATTTGTATTATCAAAGCCATAAATTATACCCTCCACCTCAACGTTAACTTTGCTATCACCATTCTGTATTTGTAAGATATCACCCACTTCGATTCTAGTTTCCTTTTTGTCTCCCTTTTTTGCTAATTCTATATTCCCCGTCTCATCTAAATAATAATTTGGCAAATATAGTATTACGCCTTCACCAGCATCAAACTTCGTTTTATCTATTGCTCCTTTATCTAATTGAGATTCAAAATAATCAAAACTTTCACCTCTCGATTTAATGCCTAGTACAAATCCATGGGCACTATTATCCTTTGCATATTTTGACCAGTAATTGTCTTTAAGCATATCCACATATTGATTATTAATCAACTTCTCACTAAAGATAGGCAGATAATTAACTGACTTAAATGCCTCTATATCACAGATTCCATAAGACTTCTTTATTTGATTATAAACATCTTCTTTTATGCCAAATCTTGGTGGATAATAACTAAATAATACCCCATAGCTAAAATCTGCAAACTCATTCTCACCTAGAAAAGTATAGTCGTTTCTCTTATAGCTAACATTATATATGCTATAGAATATCAAATAAAACACAACAATAAACACAAAATATTTGCCAATAGTCGCATTCGTTAATTTTTTACTAATTGAATTTTTAATGCTTTTATTATTACTTTTATGTTTTATTCTGTTCCTATGAATTAGTAGCTTCACATATATTTTTTTTATTAACGTTATATTATATATCCACAAACCAAATCCAATGAATGCGCTCGATAGAAGACATAATGAGACTTCTAACAATATGATTAACATAATTGGCATTTTAAAGTAAATAAACACTTTTAATAATTTGCCCAATAAAATATAGCTTAGTATAACGCCAAGCAAACATCCTATAATAGCAGCCATGACATTAATAAAAACAATCTCTTTATATATTATTTTTTTGAGTTCCTTTTGCTCTAGCCCGATTTTATGTATCAGTAGGTTGTTCTTATCCTGACTTTGTAGGTATTTAACAGCGGTAATACATATGGCTAATGAAAGTGCTATCATGATAAAAACAAGTTGACTTCTTCTTTCAAGCATCTGTAAGGACCATTGATACCCAGACTCCTTTGACATATCAAAATACGTGTAATCATTAGTCAATTTTTTTCCATTATTCTCTCTAACTTTCCAAAGCTCTTGATACGTATCACGAAATTCTTCTTTTAGCCTGCAAATGATATTCCCTGTGTGCTGATATCCTGTAATATTATCATCAGAACTTACAAAAAAAGACACATAATCTCTTTTATCTGGAGTTGTGCCTTTCAAATTTACAGAATAGTCTTGAATAATTCCTACTAAGAAGAATTCCTGCTCCACTTCTTCTATTTCATTTTGAGATTTAACTCTAATCTTAGCTTTAATATTTTGATTTACTGAAGGTAAATACCCCAAAGCGGCAAGGGATGACATCTCTATTGCCACTTCTCCTTTGTTCTTAGGAAAACGCCCTTCTAACAACTTTATATTTTCCATCTTAATCGTGTTTTCATCTACAGTTCCTATCTCGGCCAAATCATCATCTTTCGAGTCTAACACCATCCCATAAGTCCGGCTTATTCCAGCCATCTCCATCGTTGCATGATTTTGCAGGCTTTTCATAGTCTCTTCATCAGTTCCAATCAGAGCCACATGCCAACTTCCATATGTAACCTCTCGCTGCACTTCTTCCATTTTATCTTGACTGGCATAAAAAATTGATACAATGGCAATGAGGGTATATGCTAAGATCATAACGCTCATCAACAGACGCCATGACTTTTTCTTTCTCTTAAAATCCAGCATAGCAAGCTTATTCATGGTCAGCACAGCTCCTTTTCATAATCTTCTACGATACTCCCATCCTGCATCTGCAGCACCCGGTGAGTATTTTGTATCATTTCCAGATTATGGGTCACCATTAATATGGTTTGCTGATACCTAAAATTACAGAAGTTCAACAGATCCATGATTGACTCACCGGTCTTTACATCCAGATTTCCAGTGGGTTCATCGGCGAAGAGAATAGCCGGTCGGGTGGATAGAGCTCTGACGATTGCCATTCGTTGCTGCTCACCGCCGGATAGCTCATCTGGAAACCGGTCCTTCTTGTCATAGATACCTGTATCTTTTAAGAGCTCCTCAATATATTCCATGTCTGGTGAGCAATCATCCAGATAGGAGGGAATACAGACATTTTCCAGCAGGGTGAACTCCGGAATCAGTTCAAAGCTCTGAAATATGAATCCTATCTTTCTTCTGCGCACAGCGCAACGCTCTTTGTCCCTCATCTTCGTTATCTCATCCCCATCTACAATTACACTGCCCTCATCCGGCTTCAGAAGACCGGCACAGATCTTCAGTAGTGTTGACTTACCAGATCCACTCCTGCCTATGATAGAAGTAAAACTTCCCTTATTCACACACAGGTTCACTTTATTCACCGCACGTACCTGGGCACGATTCTTTCCATAGGTTTTGCTGATATTATCCAACTGCAAGACTTTCATCAATTTCTCCACCCTTCATCTTTGTATCCTGATATACTTCCTTCCCGTGTAGCAGAGGCAGATAGATTGAGAAAGTGACTCCGCCCTCCTTGTTATTATCCACTCCGATCTTGCCAAAATGGGCTTCTACTACCTGCTTCGCTATGGACAAGCCAAGACCGCTGCTGCTGTCATTCTGTCGGAAACTGGAGGTAAACCGTTCGAATATATGGGCCAGGTTTTGCTCCTCGATACCTTTACCTTGATCCTTTACGGCGATATGAAGACCGGAGGTGCCCACATGATATACAATCGTGACCATTCCTTCCGGTTCCGAATACTCTAAGCAATTCTTCACAAGGTTCTCCACGGCTTCCTTCATCCAGTAATCATCATAATAGAAGCTGGAATTTCCCTTTACTTCGGAAGTCAGCTTTACTTGTTTACTCTCATAGATGGACTCAAATTCTTCCGAGATCTCTTGAGCCAGTTCCCACACCTTATGTGTCCTCATCTCCATCTTACTCTTACCGGAATTCAACATTCCAACCTTCATCATCATAGAAATCAGAAGAACCATCTTGTCCACCTGATTCATGGCTTTATTCAGGCTGGACTGGCTAAATTCCTGAATAAAATTCATCTTCTCAATATGCATCCGCATGATGGTCAGAGGCGTTTTTAACTGATGTGAAATATCTTCTACAAATGCTATGGTTTTCTTCTTCTCCAAATCCAGACACTGCCGCTCACGAGTATCCAGACGCCTATGTTCCTGCAATGCATAAATCAGTTCTCTGGTTTCTGGACTTGCCGCATTAATCACGTTCTTCTCAAGCTCTGTATGATCCAGATGGCGGATCCAATCGACGGTAACTTTAAGGAACTTCATCCAGTTCTGATAAGAAATAGTCAATGCACTGAAAATTAGAATTAAAAGTAGAGTAACTCCCAGACCGTTGATGATACTAACCTGCCCTATGGAATTTCTAATTAAGGGAATCCCACTTTGACTGTAACCAGTACTATCTAAAAGCTCAATCCCCCGTTTATAATCCCTGTCAGATACATTACCTGATAGGAAGGTATCTAATTTTTCTTTTGGAATTTCTGATTCTTGAGACAGGATACCCAGCATGCCAATCATCTGATCTGTATATGTGCTGCGCAGCTGTAGACTTCCTACGATTGTGAAGATGATTAAGAGAATGGTTACAATTGCTGACAGAATAAAGATTCTGTTACGTTCACTAGTTTTTTCCATGGTACACCTCGAAATTCATAATAATTGAAGAGCATTACTGAATCCATCGCAAAAGCTAAAATAGTTGTAGCCTTTGTAAGGTTCATGTAGCAAAAACTAAATAGTCACATTATTTTATCTATTATACCAATATTTACCATGTTTCGATACAACTCATTTACTATACAACAATTAAGCACCTCTAGACTGCTACAAATATGTGCATCCCCGGAGGGTTTTGATATTTTTGATAATAAAAAATCTCCAACCCGATACCTCGTATCAGACTGGAGATTTCTCCATTTACTTAATATTCAAATTTCTTTGCAAAGTATGCTGCTAAATCTTCGATTTTAATTCGTTCCTGCTCCATGGAATCACGGTCACGTACTGTTACCGCCCCATCTGTTTCGGAATCAAAGTCATAGGTAACACAGAAAGGTGTACCAATCTCATCCTGACGGCGGTAGCGTTTTCCAATATTTCCACGATCATCGAATTCACAGTTGTAGGTTTTGGAAAGTTCCATGAATACTTTCTCAGCACCTTCATTCAACTTCTTAGATAATGGCAGAACACCGATTTTTACTGGTGCCAATGCGTGATGGAAACGAAGTACGGTACGTACGTCATTCTTCTCCGCATCCAATACTTCCTCATCGTATGCGCTGCAAAGGAAGGCCAATACCATACGGTCAGCTCCCAGTGAAGGCTCAACGACATAGGGAATGTACTTCTCATTCTTCGTATCATCAAAGTAAGACATATCCTGACCGGATACATTCTGATGTTGTGTCAGGTCATAATCGGTTCTGTCAGCAATTCCCCAGAGCTCGCCCCATCCAAATGGGAACAAGAATTCCACGTCTGTGGTAGCCTTGCTGTAGAAGCTCAGCTCTTCTGGCGAATGGTCACGGTAACGAACCTCTTCATCGCTAAGTCCCAGATTATAGAGCCAGTCAAGACAGAACTGTTTCCAGTATGCAAACCACTCCAAATCCGTATCTGGCTCACAGAAGAACTCAAGTTCCATCTGTTCGAACTCACGGGTACGGAATGTGAAGTTACCCGGGGTAATCTCATTACGGAAGGATTTTCCGATCTGGCCAATACCAAATGGAAGTTTCTTTCTGGAGGTTCTCTGTACATTCTTGAAGTTTACAAAGATACCCTGAGCGGTCTCCGGACGTAGATATACTGTATTCTTAGCATCCTCTGTTACACCCTGGAAGGTCTTAAACATCAGGTTAAACTGACGGATATCGGTAAAATTATGTTTGCCGCAGGTAGGACATGGAATCTGGTGCTCCTCGATAAAGTCCTTCATGGCTTCCTGCGTCCAGGAATCCACGCTGCCACCTTGTATCTCCAGGTTATGTTCCGCACAATAATCTTCGATGATTTTGTCTGCACGGAAACGCTCATGACACTCTTTACAGTCCATCAGTGGATCGGAAAAACCGCCCAGATGTCCGGATGCAACCCATGTCTGGGGATTCATCAAGATCGCGCAGTCAACACCTACATTATATGGGTTCTCCATGATGAACTTTTTCCACCATGCTTTTTTCACGTTGTTTTTCAGTTCCACTCCCAGCGGGCCATAATCCCAAGTATTGGCAAGTCCTCCGTAAATTTCGGAACCAGGATAAACAAATCCTCTTGATTTTGCAAGAGCAACTATCTTTTCCATTGTCTTTTCCATTTTCGTATCTCCTTTACTCATTCCTACTGGCACTTCATATTACCAGTCCAATCGCTTATTTATATATGAGATAGACCAGGGAATCTGTGGTAATCGTTTTCGCTTCCCCAGCTTCCGCTATCTTCACTTCTCTTTTAGCGGAAATCTCCGCATTGTTACTAACATATAGGATATCTCCACTCACCATTACGTCTACCGGCTCCTCCAGGATTACCACCTTCCAATCGTTATCATTGGAAAGGATGGTCGACTTCGCCGCTGCTTCTCCATTGTTATCAATGAAATCCACATCGAAGTCATAACCTGCGCTCTCAGCCTCTTTTAAGGTGCCATAGTAGAGTGTGGTCCTATGATATGCAGCATAATCAGTATAAGAAGCATATGTGATTTCAATCCGGGACACCTTGTCCTTGATTTCACAGGATTTCAGCTTGATATTCTCGGATTTTGCATTCTCGTTGTAAGCCTTGATGTCATCTTCCACGAAAGACTGCAGTTCCTCGGCCGAATAGGATTTCTTATCAGCACTTCCAATTATCACTTCTGTTACAGCTCCTTTAGAACTGATGGAAATAGTGGTTTCCTTCACATCGTCCAATCCACCACAGCCGGCAAGCAAACAAATCATTGCCAGAACCAACAGGCAGAGTGTCCTGCATTTTTTCATGTTTACCTCCAACATAGATGATGTCTACATGGTAGGCCATACATCTTTCATCTTTAGGGAACATCTCTCCTGGGGTGGTTCCCCAGGGATTGTATTATCATTATCTCTTGCGGTATATGATATCGTCTCTTCCCGGTCCGTTGGAAATCATGGTGATTGGGAATCCAATCTGCTCCTCGATAAATTCCACGTACTTGCGGCAGTTTTCCGGTAAATCTTCATACTTCGTAATTCCACGAATATCACTGTCCCAGCCAGGAAGGGTCTTCAGAACCGGTTTTGCCTTCTCGAGCTGTGAGGTGGTAGGGAATTCGGTTGTGATCTTGCCATCGATGTCATAACCCACACAAACTGGAATCTCATCCAGATATCCCAGTACATCCAATACGGTAAATGCCACTTCGGTAGCGCCCTGAAGTCTGCAGCCATATTTGGAAGCCACACAGTCATACCAGCCCATACGTCTCGGACGTCCAGTGGTAGCACCATACTCCCCGCCATCGCCGCCCCGGCGTCTCAGTTCATCGGCTTCCTCTCCGAAGATTTCGGACACGAATGCACCTGCACCTACAGCGCTGGAATATGCCTTGCTCACAGTTATAATCTCTTTGATCTCATATGGAGGCACGCCTGCTCCAATGGCGCCATAGGCCGCCAGAGTGGAGGAAGAGGTAACCATTGGATAGATTCCGTGATCGGTATCTTTCAATGTTCCCAACTGTCCTTCCAGCAGAATCTGCTTCCCTTCTTTTATCGCATTCCACAGATACAACGAGGTATCACAAACGTAGGGTTCCACCATCTTTTTGTATTCCATCAATTCGGAAAAGATGGCGTTTGGATCTAAGGCTGGTTTCTGGTATAAATGCTCAAGCAGTACATTCTTTACCGAGCAGACACTCATTAACTTTTCCAACAGTGTCTTTTCATCGAATAACTCCTGAACCTGGAAACCAATCTTTGCGTATTTATCAGAATAGAAGGGAGCGATGCCTGACTTGGTGGATCCAAAAGATTTACCGGCAAGTCGTTCCTCTTCGTACTGGTCAAATAAAATATGATAAGGCATCACCATCTGAGCACGGTCGGAGATTAATAGCTTGGGTGCCGGCACACCTTTAGATACCACTTCCTGAAGTTCATTGAACAGAACAGGAATGTTCAGCGCCACACCATTGCCGATGATGCTAGTAGTGTGATCGTAGAAAACACCTGATGGTAATGTATGAAGTGCAAATTTACCATAGTTGTTTACAATCGTGTGTCCAGCATTGGCTCCGCCTTGGAATCGAACGATGATATCTGCTGCTTCCGCCAGCATATCGGTAATCTTACCCTTGCCTTCGTCTCCCCAGTTTGCTCCTACAACTGCCTTTATCATATAACATCCTACTAAATAGTTACTATTGGTTTTTATCAGATCTAAGACCTGTATTCTTAGTATACAACATTTTTAAGATAAGTAAAACTTATTATTACTAATATAATTTACTTATTTATTAACCTTTATAATAAATAACCATCTTCCAGTATTTAAATCAGCTAATACGCACAAATGGGGTGATGTCATAAGAATATGACACCGCCCCTTAAGTCTCGCCGGTTTCAGCAGAAATACAAATAAGTGTTCCGCTTTACCGGACTGCTCTTATCACTTATACGTTAATTTCAGCTTTTACACCCAACAGCTCCTGATTTCTATCCAAAAGCGGACGAATGAACTTTTTAAGGAAGGCATCTACCTGCACCGCAGAACGTCCCGTATACTTGGAGGGATCCATGGTCTTCTCCAGTTCTTCCCTGGTCAGGTTGAACATCGGATCCTCAGCAATCAGATCCAGAAGATCGTTATCCCGTCCTTCTTCTTTGACATGCTTTCCTGCGATCATGGAGAGTTCGCGGATGCGTTCGTGTAATTCCTGACGGTCTCCGCCGGCCTTTACCGCATCCATCATGATATTCTCTGTGGCCATGAATGGCAATTCAGACATCAGACGCTTTTCGATTACCTTCGGATAAACCACCAAACCGTCAACCACGTTGAGGCACAGATCCAGGATTCCATCGATTGTAAGGAAGCCTTCCGGAATGCTGAGACGCTTGTTGGCGGAATCATCCAGGGTTCTTTCGAACCACTGAGTTGCAGAGGTGATTGCAGGATTCAGAGCATCAACCATCACATAACGTGCCAGAGATGCAATACGCTCACTCCGCATGGGGTTTCTCTTATATGCCATGGCCGAAGAACCAATCTGGCCCTTCTCAAATGGCTCCTCCACTTCCTTCAGATGCTGAAGCAGACGGATATCGTTGGAAAACTTATGGGCACTGGCCGCAATGCCTGCCAGCACATTCAGAACCCTTGTATCCACTTTTCTGGAATACGTCTGACCCGATACAGGGTAACAGGACTGGAATCCCATCTTCTCTGCAATCATAGGATCGATCTGGTCGATTCTTTCCTGATCTCCGTCAAAAAGTTCCAGAAAACTTGCCTGGGTACCTGTGGTTCCCTTGCTTCCCAGTAACTTCAGTGTGCTCTGCACATATTCCAGATCTTCCAGATCCATGCAGAATTCCTGCATCCAAAGAGTGGCACGCTTGCCCACTGTGGTTGGCTGCGCCGGCTGGAAATGAGTGAAAGCCAGAGTTGGCTGTTCCTTATATTCATCGGCGAACTTGGACAGTTCGGCAATCACATTCACCAGTTTTTTCTTGACCATCTTCAGAGCTTCGTTCATCACAATGATGTCCGTGTTATCTCCAACGTAACAGCTGGTTGCACCCAGATGGATGATTCCCTTTGCCTTAGGGCACTGTACCCCGTAGGCATATACATGGGACATCACATCATGACGGCACTCTTTTTCTCTGGCGACTGCCACCTCATAGTTGATGTCATCCTGATATTCTTTCAGTTCATCAATTTGATCCTGCGTGATATTCAGACCCAGTTCTTTCTCTGTTTCAGCAAGTGCTATCCACAGCTTTCTCCAAGTGCGGAACTTCATATCCTGTGAGAAGACATACTGCATCTCCTTACTGGCATAACGCTCGGACAACGGACTTGTATATCTATCAGTTTGGCTCATTTTATCTCTCCTTATGCAAGACCTAGACGTTTGAATACTTCGTTATAAGCCTCTTCGACGTTACCCATATTCCTGCGGAAACGATCTTTGTCCAATTTTTCATTGGTATTTACATCCCACAGACGGCAGGTATCTGGTGATACTTCATCGGCCAGGATGATGGTTCCATCGGCCAGGCGTCCGAACTCAATCTTAAAATCGATCAGCTTCATATCTGCCTTCAGGAAATATGCTTTTAAGAATTCGTTGATTTTTCTTGTGTATCCTTTAATAGTATCAATCTCTTCCTGGGTAGCCAGGCCAAGAGCCAGCGCATAATCATCATTGATGAATGGATCGCCGAGATCATCATCCTTATAGCTGAACTCCAGAATCGGGCAGAGTAATTCTTTTCCTTCTTCTACGCCCATTCTCTTAGAGAAGCTTCCTGCTGCTACATTACGTACGATAACTTCCAGCGGAACGATGCTCACTTTTTTAACGGCGGTCTCACGGTCACTTAATTCTTCAACCAGATGTGTCGGAACTCCCTCTTTCTCCAGCATGCTGAAGACATAGTTCGTCATACGGTTGTTGATTACGCCTTTTCCTACGATGGTTCCCTTTTTCTCTCCATTAAATGCTGTTGCATCATCTTTGTAGTCTACAATAACTACTTCCGGATTCTCGGTTGCAAATACTTTTTTTGCCTTTCCTTCGTAAAGCTGTTCTCTTTTCTCCATGAGTTTGACACCTTTCTTCTATCCTAATAGTAAAAATTGTATAATGCAGTCATAAAACCGCTTTTTGCACATATAATTATATTCTAACCTATCTCTAAAAGCAAGACTAATCCTGCCGGAATTTCCCCAGAAATGACCGCATTCTTGCATTATCTGATGAAAAAACACGTTCCGGTGTCCCCTCTTCCACAATCACTCCATTCTCCATGAATATGATGTGATTTGCCACCTTTCTTGCAAATTCCATCTCATGAGTCACAATCACCATGGTCATATGTTCTGCGGCCAGCTCCTTGATCACCTTCAAAATCTCTCCGGTAAGCTCCGGATCCAGTGCGGAAGTGGGCTCATCAAAGAACAAAATCTTGGGATTCATGGCCAATGCACGGGCGATGGACACTCGTTGCTGTTGTCCTCCTGAGAGCTGATATGGATAGGCATCCGCCTTATCAGACAGCCCCATCTTATCCAGCAGCTCCAAGGCCTGCTTTTTCGCTTCCTCTTTACTTCTCTTTTGTACCCGTACCGGTGCATCCATGATATTTTTCAGCACACTATAATGGGGGAACAGATTAAAATTCTGGAATACCAGACCGTAATATTGCTGCATCTTCTTAAGCTCTGCCGGCTTCGCATATATCGCCTGCCCGTTCACGCTCTTAACAGCCTGTTCTCCCAGATAAAACAACTCTCCGTCGTCCATTTTTTCCAACATCGTGGCACATCTCAGTAAGGTGGATTTTCCCGAACCGGAAGGCCCGATGATGGCCGTTACCTGCCCTTCCAAAACCTGAAGAGAGATATCTTTTAGAACCTCCAAACCGTCAAACTGCTTTTTAATATGATTCATTTCAAGATAATTCATCTGTCTTCCCTCCTAGCGGTAATAGCTGAGTTTCTTCTCCAGCTTTTCCATGACAAATGCCACAACAAAGTTGAATATGTAATAAAAGAGTCCCGCTCCCAAATAAGGGATAACACTGGCCGAGCTTGCCGCCAATGCCTTTGCATTGGTAAACATCTCCGGTATTCCAATTACAAAGGACAGCGACGTATCTTTAACCAAGGTTATTACCTCATTGGTAATAGAAGGAAGAATTCTCTTAAATACCTGTGGGAGGATAATAAAGAAAAAGGTCTGCCCCTTACCATATCCCAACAGCTTTGCCGCCTCATACTGTCCCACCGGCATGGATTCAATCCCACTACGGTATATCTCTGCAAAATAGGCTGCATAGTTCAACACAAACCCGATGCATACTGCCATATATCGATAAGAGTGACTAATGTTCAAATTAAAAATATAATATGGTCCATAATATACCAGCATCAGCTGCAACATCAGAGGAGTGCCACGCATGATAGAAATATAGCCCTTTGTGATAAGACGGATTACAGGATTTTTAGACATCCTTCCAAATGCCACCACCAGCCCCAGCGGTATGGAGAACAGTAGTGTCACCCCAAAGAGCCAGCAGGATGCCAGCATTCCTGATCCCAGTTTGGAAATTAAAACCTCATAATTGATACCCATTATGTTTCCTCCTCCTCATGTCGCCGTCGCTTCTTAATCCACGGCGCACATGCATGGTCTTAAAAGACTGCAAAAGGAGTCGATGCAGATTGCACCAACTCCACTTGCTTCAATTGTCATCTCTGACCCTTTAAACAATCTTATTTATTTACTGAAAGTCGTGATATCTTTTCCAAACCATTTGGTTGAAATCTCTTCTGTGGTGCCATCGGCAGCCATCTCATTCAGCACTTTCTGGACTTTATCACGCAGTTCTGTATTATCCTTTTTGAATCCAATACCATACTGCTCAGCTGCTATGGAATCATCCAGGATCACGAAATCTTTTTCTGTCTGCTGAATCTGATAACTTGCAACCACGCTATCCATGCCAATCGCATCCACGGCTCCTGATTCCAGATCCATCATCGCTGTCAGATAGTCTGCCACTGTAAGTAACTGTCCAAAAGAGGACACCAACTCTTGATTATCATTGAGTGCAGCTTCTGCACTGGAATCCGCCTGAACTTCTACAATCTTTCCTTCCAGATCAGCGGCTGAACTAATCCCGGAATCTTTCCTTACCACAAACACCTGATCATTTTCCATATAAGCATCAGACCAGGCATAGGAATCCTCCCGTCCATTCATGGTGAATCCGTTCCAGATACAGTCAATCATACCTGATTCCAATTCCATATCTTTAGAATCCCAGGCAATGGGCTGATATTTGATCTCAAGATTCAGACGGTTCGCAACTTCCGCAGCCAACTCCAGGTCAAAACCTGTATATTCTCCGTCTTCACCCACAAAACCCATAGGTGGGAAGCCTTGATCAAACCCTACTGTAAATGTACCTTCGGATGAGGCGGAACCTGCATCTGAAGTCGATTGACTCCCTTTGTCCTCTGATGAAGCAGAGGATGCCCCTTTGTCTTTGCTGCTTGAACTACTGGCTGTTTCACCACTTCCACAGCCTGCCACTGCAGCTAACATCGTACCTGCTAAAACTATACTTAATACTTTCTTTTTCATATGATAATCTCCTCCATTATTTCACTCATTTATCAATGAACCACTCTACCATGCTAAAATCTCATTTCTTTTCCAATACTATCATATACATTGAGCGTCTGTCAATAAGTACAAAGCTAAATTC
>DVNN01000228.1 GCA_018714325.1 Candidatus Pelethocola excrementipullorum | reverse complement strand
CTTTTAGGTGATAATTTAAGCGTGTGATATACACAGCTTTTACACAGATTATAATCATTCCTACACATTTATCACCATCAAAAAAGCCCCATTTTCCGCAAGGATAAGGGGCTATAATTATGCATAAACAGCAATCGTTGAAAGTTTTGTTTTACGAGTGGAAGGTCTCGAACACTGTATAGAATAGACCTTATTTTTAAGGTTTATAGCTTACCTACTATACAATATCTTATGGAAAAAATCAAGTAATTGAGTTTGAATGTCTATTCGTCTAGCAATTAGAGCAGCATTTACGGGGTGCAATTAACTCCTTTATTTTCCCAATTTAGGGAATTATATCTTTTTTTCCATAATCACCCGCTGGGGCTTCATTCCCCATGAACTATAAAAGGATAAGGCGGTCTCATTAAAAGACCATACAGATAGATCTATCCGTTCAATTCCAAGTGCTTTTGCCATGCTCTCCACATGATTTAATAAAAGAGTCCCCACATGTAGCCGCCTGAAAGAAGGGTGTACACAGACGTCTTCTATAAACAATGTCTTATGGGAAACTACTAAATTATTGTCCGTGCCATTCTTGATCAAGGCCATACATAGTCCGGCTATCTGCCCATCAACCTGAGCAACCAGAGTAATATTATTTGGATTATTTAATCTGTTTTCAAACTCATCAGGGGTGAAAGCGCAGGATGCATTCTGGTAGATATCGGGTCTGTTCTGAACATGTAGACTATGTAGGTGGTTGACTAATAAAAGAAGTTCTTCGTAATCATGTGTATCAATTGTTCTTATTACTGGTTCTTTCTCCATGATAAACCTCCAGATTCATGGTTGATTTTACCGGGTAGCTGATAATAGGCATCATCAGGTCATGATTAGAAATCATTAAAAATGAGGTGAAAATCATTATAACATTCTCAGTCAAAAGATTAAAGGTCTAATACCCAATCTCAAAGAAGACCAGATAAATTAATAGAAAGTAAAATATAAGGCCTATACCTTATAGAGCTACAATCTATAGGGTAAAGGCCTCTTGAAATGGCTTTAAATTAACTAATGAATAAACTAACCACCATACAGATTGTGAATCCAACGAGTGAAATTATGGTAGTCTGTGCGGTGTAGGTTTTCAGTGTCTGAACCTCATCCATGTTAAAGTAACGCTTCACAAGCCAATAACCCGAATCATTAAGATGGGAGGTGGTGATGGCTCCAAAACCGATGATAGAAACCATCAGAGCCTTCATGGCAGGTGAAAAGGCAGGTCCCATGGCAGTTACAATGGGAGCCATCAAGGTGGAGGTCGTAATAATAGCAACGGTACCTGAGCCTTGGGCGATTCGGATAAAGAATGCGGTTATATAAGCCAGAACCAATACGGGTAATCCAATGTGATTGGCAAAACTTGCGATGACATCGCCAACTCCGGAAGCTACCAGAACTTCACCAAAAGCTCCACCGGCTCCTGCGATTAGGATAATCATACCGGCCGGTGCCAATGCCTTGCCGGTTACCTCTGACATATCATCTTTTGTGAATCCTCCTCTGATACCGAAGAGATAGATAGCCAGGATACATACAATCATCAAAGCGCCAAATGGATGTCCTATCAAGGTAAGGATCTGTCTCAATGTGGATCCCTCCGCTAAAGTTAAATCACCAACTGCCTTACTAATCATCAAAAGCAAGGGGAGTAAGAAGATAAATACCACTGATTTGAATTTAGGTATTTTATATTTAGCGGTATGTAGTTGTTGCTCTTCTTCCTCGTTCGACGCGATATCAGCATCGTACTCTTTGGGAACCTCGATATAGATTCTCTTGGAGATGAATCGGCCGTAGATCGGTCCGCCCACCAGCATAGCAGGAATACCTGCCAGAAAGCTGAATAAGATAACCAGGCCCACATCGGCGTTTAGGCCCGCCACACCGGTCATGGCACCGGCTGCAGGCGGAATTGTGGAATAAGAAATCACCACACCTGCCAGAAATGGCATGGTAAAATATAAAAGTGATCTCTTAGATTTACGGCAGAAACTATAAATAATAGGGGCGAAGATGACAAATGCCACTTCCATATAAATAGGGATAGCTACAAGCATTCCCACAAATCCCAGCGCCCAGATTACCTTCTTTTCCCCAAATTTCTTAAACAGGGTATCCGCCAGGTTTTGAGCACCCCCGGTTATCTTCAATACTTCGCCGAACATGGAGCCTACGCCGATTACAACGGCTAGAAATCCTAAGGTACTTCCCATTCCCTGCTCGATTGTACCAAAGACATCGGCGGGAGTCATGCCTACGGCAAGTCCGGCAACAACACTAACAATCAGAAGTGAAAGAACTTCCTGAACCTTCAACTTTAAAATCAGAAACAACAACAATGCAATAGAAATAAATGCTACAATTATGATCCATAAAGAATTATCCAAAATAAATCCTCCTTACCCTCTTCCTATATAATTTAGTCATTCGGCCAAATTTTTTATTTCATCCCCATTCATTGAAAAAATAACCTGACATACATATAACGTATGACGTTGTATTGTCTAGTATATCCTATAAAGCAGTGCTTAACAATTCACTATTTTCTACAAATAAACAAAAGGTTTTTAGTGAACTCTTACAAATTAGTCCATATGTGATCCACCGTTAATATCAATCTCCTCACCGGTGATATAACTGGCTTCTTTAGAGGCCAGGAATAAAATTGCCGCAGCTACTTCTTCCGTCGTTCCGGGTCTGCCCATTGGAATTCCAGCTATTACTCCATCAGCGGCTTTCTTATCCAGAGACTTCCAGATTTCTGTATCGATAAGTCCCGGGCAGACACTGTTTATGGTCACCCCTTCGCTGCAGATCTCCCTGGATAGATTCTTGGAAAAGGCTAGAACCGCAGCCTTGGAGGCAGAGTAGTGAGCACCTCCGAATACGCCCCCGCCACGTTTGGCCGATACGGAGGAAAGGTTAACGATACGCCCGTAGCCTGCTTTTCTCATAGGTTTCATACAAGCTTGGGTACACAGGATGAGCCCATATACATTCACCTCAAAGATTCTACGCATATCTTCCAACTTCATGTCTTCCACAGTTACCTTCTGGGAGATGCCGGCATTATTGATCAGTACGTCGATTTTGCCCCATTCCTTCAATACGGTATCCACCATCTGCTCAACCGAAGAGGGATCTGTAACGTTTACGGTTACTCCCATGGCAGTGCCGCCAATTGCGTGAATTGCCTCGACGGTGTTTTTGATTCCTTCCTCTGCAATATCTGCAATCACAAGCTTCCCACCCTGTCTTGCAAATTCCATGGCTATAGTTCTGCCGATTCCTTTTGGAGAGCCGCTTCCCGTTACGATAATTACCTGATTTTCAAATGTAAACATAGTTCTTCCTCCTTACATTATACGTATGATGTTGATTCAGCTTAAAAGTTGCAGTGCTGTATTCACAAGATTTTCTTTGGTGATTCCGTTCATTTCTAACAATCTTTCATAAGGGGCGGATTGCCCAAACTGATCTAAGACACCAATACGCTTTACGATGCCCTGACCCATATCGGATGCTACCTCACATACTGCGCTTCCCAAACCATTGAGTATATTATGATCTTCTATGGTAATAATCTTTCCAATGTCCTTTACACAATTGCGAACAGCTTCCACGTCCAAAGGCTTAATGGTATGCATGTCCAACAGCCGGACAGAATATCCTTGTTGTTCCAGGTTTTCAGCAGCCTGATAAGCGATGTTTACGGTATCCCCATTGGCGATGATGGCTATGTCCTTACCTTCTTTCAGAAGATGAGCCTTTCCAATCTCGAATTCCGTATACTGATCATAGATGACAGGAATCGCATCCCGGGTAAATCTTAAGTAGCAGGGACCATCTAGTTCTGCAGCTTCCCTTACCAGCTTGAGGGCTGAATAATAATCGGCAGGCATGATGATAGTCATATTGGGGAGGGTTCTTAAGACACCCATATCTTCAATACACTGATGACTTGCTCCGTCATTGGCCGGGGTCAGCCCGCCATGGGAACATGCAATTTTCGCGTTTAGTTCCGGATAGCAGATTTCCTGCCGGATCATCTCGCACATTCTCAATGAGCCAAATACTGCATAGGTAACTACGAAGGGGATTTTCCCACAGGTAGCAAGTCCGGCGGCGAGTCCCGCGGCACTTTGTTCTGCAATTCCCACATTTACATGCTGCCCGGGGAGGCTTTCGGCGAATTTTGTGGTTTTGCAGGATTTTCCGATGTCAGCATCAACCACATAGATATTCGGATTTTCTTTTCCGAGAGCTAAAATTTCCTCACCAAAGGCATCTCTGGTAGCTATTTTCTTATTCAGATTCATATCTGTACCATCCCTTCTCCAAGTTCTTCCATCGCCTGTTCATATTCCTTATCATTGGGAGCGACACCATGCCATCCACAGGAATTTTCCATATAAGAAACTCCCTTGCCTTTTATCGTATGAGCAAAGATGCATTTAGGTTTGCCGTTCTTAGATTCTTTGATCTTCTTTAGTGTGTCGAGAATTTGTTCCATGTTATGGCCGTCAATCTCATAGATTTCGAATCCAAAGGCCCGGAACTTTTCACCCAGATTGATATTAGGCATAACCTCATCACAGGTTCCGTCTATCTGCAGGTTGTTGTTATCCACAAAGACCACCAGATTATCCAGTTGATACTTATTGGCAATCTGTGCCGCCTCCCAGATTTCACCTTCCTGACATTCTCCATCACCCAAGACCACGAAGACTCGATAGGCCTTATTATCATTCTTGGCCGCCAGAGCCATACCCGTACCACAGGCAAATCCCTGCCCCAGAGAGCCGGTAGAAATATCAATTCCGGGACATTTTTTCATATCGGGATGTCCCTGAAGTATAGAACCCTCTTGTCGTAGTGTATCCAACACCGAAACATCAAAGTAGCCTCTGGTTGCCAGCGCTGAGTATTGGATGGGGCAGACATGTCCCTTGGACAGAACGAATCGGTCACGGTCTTCCCATTGGGGGTTGCTGGGATCAATGTTCATTTCATCAAAATATAAAGCTGTCACAAAGTCTGCGGCGGATAGGGAGCCACCAGGATGTCCTGACTGAGCTTTATAAATCATGGTGACCGTCTTTCTTCTCAGGTCTCTGGAAATGGCCTCCAATTTTTTTATTCTTTCATTTTGCATTCTCACTTCTCCTTCCTTGAGAAACTGTTGATTTCCTAATTCAGAGCTGTTGGCTCTAAAATTGGAATATTCTAATCATACATATAACGTATGATGTTGACATGGACTAAGTATAGAATAAGTTAACTTTGTAGTCAATTCATTAATAATACAAATAATGCTAATGAAAATTAGTAGTAATGCATAAAAACTCTGGTTAAATATTTAACTTTATATAAATGGCACAAATTAAAACGTTTATTTTATTGACATTTTTTATTAACATTATATAATAATACATATGATGTTAATAATCTAAAGTAGGTGAGAGAAATGCCACAAAAAACAACATATTTAAAGAAGATTAATAATTCCTCCGTGGTACAAAGAGTCATAGATTCTTTGACAAGTGCTATGATTAATAAAGAACTAAGGCCAGGGGACAAGATTCCAACGGAGTTGGAACTATCCGAGGCGTTAGGTGTAGGGAGACTTTCTATCCGGGAGGCCATAAAAGTGTTGGTATACTTTGGGGTTTTGGAAATCAGAAGACCGGAGGGGACCTTCGTATGCCAGGGATTTTCTGATACTATGATAGATCCTATGATTTACGGCATTATATTAAGCGACGATGACTCATTCACAGATTTAAAAGAGCTTAGACAGTTGATGGAAGTAGGGATCATTAAATTAGTGATGAGAAAATGTAACGACGAAGATATGGAGCATCTGGAACAAAAGTACGATGACTTTAAGGCGGCACTTGATAAGAAGCCATTGGATATAGAAGCCGTATTCCAGGCGGACAATGAGTTCCATAAACTATTGGCGGAAATAGGCGGTAATGCCCTGACCCAAAAGATCAACGCCTTAGTACGAACATTGACCCATGATATGAGATATAGGACGGTGGAGAATATGGTTACCAAAGGCAGCGGAGATGTACTCCTGGATGCCCATAGGCAACTCTGTGACATGATAAAAAAGAAAGATATTTCACGGCTTGATGAAATTGTGGAGTATGGCTATTTTTATGATCGTATTGATGTGTAAAATTGTCAGTGTATAGCTTTTGTAGGAAATAAATTAATACAAAGAAAGCACCCCGTTGTGTTAAGATTAGATTGCAGAAAAATAATCAAATACAAAGGATGGTGCTTTCTATGATTAATAGAATAATAGAAAAAATTGTTGAATCTATTATAGACCATGTAAGTTTTGCTTACGGAGTCAGAAGCGCGGTGACTCCTAAGAAATCACCGCTTATTTAAAGTTTTCACTCTTCAGAATACTTAAGCCAATTCAGAAAATCATCTTCAAAGCGCCGGGGCTGCTCAATCTGTAGATTATGGCCCGCTCCATCTATAATGGAATAGGAAGCCCTTGGAAAGCATTTCATGAGTTGGAATGTGTCCTCATACCCAACGCAGTCATCCTGCCTTCCCATCAAAAATGATGTCGGTTTCTCAAAGAAAATTGTATGAAATTTTGACTCAAAAGAGAAACTATATCCATTTTTTTGATAACGGTCTGTGAATTCTGTATCGGCGCATTTAGTCCGGGTATAATATAGCGAATTTAGCTTTGTACTTATTGACAGACGCTCAATGTATATGATAGTATTGGAAAAGAAATGAGATTTTAGCATGGTAGAGTGGTTCATTGATAAATGAGTGAAATAATGGAGGAGATTATCATATGAAAA
>DVNN01000227.1 GCA_018714325.1 Candidatus Pelethocola excrementipullorum | reverse complement strand
AGGTTGAAATAAATGTAAAATTTTCTTTTTTGTATACAATACGTACAAAGGGCAAAGCCTGGAATATGGCTTTGCCCACTGGAGGGAGGAGTTATTACTTTATTTTTAAATAGTATAAACGTTATAAATACATGAATCTAACACTGAGGAGAACTTCATTATGCTAAAGAAATTGGACCGCCGCGCAGTTTACATGCGGTGGTAATGCGCTTAATTGCTACGATGTAAGCAGCCATCCGCAAAGGAACACTTCTTTCTTCGCTCACTGTATAGACTTCATCGAAGGCCTTAAGCATGATTTTGTTTAACATGGCATTCACTTCTTCCAGATCCCAGGTCAGGCTTTGGATATTCTGTACCCATTCAAAATAGGAAACTACAACGCCTCCGGCATTTGAGAGGATATCAGGGCAGACGATGACGTTTTTCTTTTGGAGGATCTCATCTGCTTCCACCGAAGTCGGTCCGTTGGCGGCTTCCACTATGATCTTAGCCTGAATGCGGTCCGCATTATCCTCGGTAATCTGATTTTCCAATGCACAGGGAATTAAAATATCACAATCACAGGTGAGAAGTTCATCGTTGGTGATATGGCGGATTCCTTCTTTCTCAAAGTCTTTCATAAGCTTACCCGATCTTGTGAAGGTAAGGATTTCATCAATAGGAAGACCATCGCTGCAGTATAATCCGCCGGTATAGTCGCTTACCGCTATGACCTTCTGACCATTTCCATGGAAGATCTCGGCCGCGGTACCACCCACATTACCGAAGCCCTGGATCGCGATGGTGGTGGAAGCTGGATTCATATTGTTGGCTTTCATACACTCTGCGGTGATGATGGTAACGCCCCTGCCGGTGGCCTCCACACGTCCTACGGAACCGCCGATTTCCACTGGTTTACCGGTGACAACTCCAGGCACACAGTGTCCATTGAACATGCTATAGGTGTCCATGATCCAGGCCATGACCTCTCCGTTGGTGTTGACATCTGGTGCGGGGATATCTTTATCAGGCCCGATGATGGGCATGATCCGAGTCGTGTATCTTCTGGTTAAGCGGATTAGTTCCTCACGGGATAACTTGTGGGGATCCACCTGGACTCCACCCTTGGCACCGCCATAAGGAATATTAACGACGGCACACTTAAATGTCATCCATGCGGCCAGAGCCTTTACTTCATCCATATTGACGTCTTGGTGGTATCGAATCCCGCCTTTACAAGGTCCTCTGGCGCTGGAGTGCTGAACTCGGAATCCTTCGAATACCTGTATTGATCCGTCGTCCATTCTAATTGGTACTGATACTTTTAATTCACGCTCCGGATAACACAAGGAAGCATAATCTGCCGGATCAAGACCTAATTGTTGTGCTGCACTGGTTAAGACAGAAAGCATATTTTCATAAGGGTTGTATTGCTTGCCTTTCATAGATAATCACTCCTTTGTATTTGATGATTTCATTATAACAAGTATCTATATTTGTGATTACGGAAAAACCGAAAGGATTATTTGGAAAAGCCGTGAGGAGACTGGGCCTCAGACAGGTGCAACAATGCGGGAATGGAAGGAATCATCCACTCCTTCTTCAACGTCAGCACCTGAGCGTAGGCCTCCCAGACTTCCCCTGACCATTTGAGGATGGAGAGACTTCCGGCATCTAACTCTTCCTTAATCACGCTATAGGGCAATAGGGTAATTCCATAACCGGAATGAACATATTTCTTAATAAGATTGCCGCTGTCCAATTCCAATTTGCTTTTTAATACGATATGGTTTTCGTGTAAAAGGTTTGAAAAGGCTTTGGAATAGTAACAATCCTTTTGGGCCAGGATAAAGGTCTGATTATTAAAATCCTCCGGAGTAACCGTCCTTTTATGGGCCAAAGGATGGGTCTTTGCCACAGTAAAACATAAGGGTTCTTTAAAAAGCACCGTGGTTAAAAAATCGGTATGAACGATTGGATTCATATCATAGATGTAAGCCATATCTATTTCATTATTGTTTAATTTTTCGTATATGGTGTTACAGTTACCGATACTGATGGACAAGGTGATATCGGGATTCTGGGTCATAAACTTAGAGAATACCGTGGCCATACTATAGAGCCCCAGGGATTCTACGGTCATAATCCGTAAGGTGCCCTTGATGGAACTCAATCTGGACATGGCCTTACAAGCGGTTTTATAAGTTGCCATAATCTGCCTTGCATAGTTTAGAAACTGCTCCCCGGATTCGGTGAGTACGGTGCGCTTCCCCTTCCCTTCCACCAATTTAACCCCCAGTTCATTTTCCAGGGAAAGGATGTGCTCTGCCAGGGTGGAAGGCGCATAATTCAACTTATTTGAGGTTTTTAAGTAAGTCTTTTCCTCTGAGAATGTGATAAAAGTAATTAGATGTTTCGTATCCAAAATATGCTCCTTTAATAAGCAGGACCATTCAGTATCTGAATGGTCCTGTCTTATACGCTCGTTTGAAATTAAAGGTATTCGCAGTTGATACTGTCCAAAATCTTATCCAGCCATGGCTTAGCCAATGGTTTCTTACTTGCGATATCGGCCTTTTGTCCATCTTCCATCCGATTGACTTCGTTGGCTTTTTTGCACAATTCCTCTGCCTCTTCCGGTTTGATAACGATGAGGCCATCGCCATCTCCAACTAAGATATCGCCGGGGAAGATCACTTGTCCGCACACACTGACCGGAACATTGATTTCGCCAGGACCATTTTTATAAGGACCGTTTGGTGTGATACCTTTGGCGTATACCGGAAAATCCGTATAAGTTGATATCTCATCGATATCACGGATACATCCGTCAATGATAAATCCTTTTAGGCCCGCCGCTTTAGCGGTTTCACTCATGATTTCTCCACAGAGAGCCCTGTTTATGCTTCCGCCGGCAGCGATGACCAATACATCACCGGGCTGAGCTAGTTCCAAAGCCTTATGGAACATCAAGTTATCACCTTCCGGGCAGCGGACAGTGAAGGCGGTTCCCAGAAGCGGAGACTTATTCATCGCCTTTAATGTACTGTCACAGCAAGCCAGTCTGTTCATACAGTCACCGATATTTGCCACTGGAATGCCGGCGAAATTTTCTATGAGTTTCTTGTCAGGTCTTTTAATATCCTTATAAATTCTACATCCGATGTTTGCCATTTCAATCCCTACCTTTCGTCTGTTAATTACTCGTGTTATATTCGTTTAATGCTTTTTCTATTCTGCCGGCTGCATCCATTAAATCCTCCATGGAATTGGCAAAGGAGAACCGCAGGCACTGATCTCCGCCTAAACCATAAGCATCACCGGGAACCCCTACAACCTTGGCATTTTCCAATAGATAGTTACAGATTTGATAAGAGTCCATACCAGGTAAATCGAACTTCACCCATGCATAAAACGCACCTTCCGGATAGAGACAATTCACATGAGGAATTTTATTTAAGGCTCCGATAAAAGCATCTCTCCGCTCTTCGTAACACTTACGCATCTCTTCGATTTCCTCGTGACAGTCCAGAGCTTCCACACCGCCATCCTGTATGAATCCACTGGTACAAGTCATAATATGTTCCCATAACTGTGCGATCGGCTTCATCAATTCATCACAGGCGCATACGTATCCAAGGCGCCAGCCGGTCATCGCAGCACATTTTGAAAAGCCGTTGATTGTGATAACCCTGTCCGCAATCTCAGGATAACTTCCGATACTGATGTGTTTATGGCCATCATAAATAATCTTTTCATATACCTCATCGGAAAGTAAAATCATGTTTGGATGGGCATTCATGTACTTAACAAGCTCTTGGGCCTCATCCTCATGGAGAATACGGCCGGTGGGGTTATTGGGATAATTAATGATAATCATCTTTGTTTTCGGTGTGGTTACCGCATTCAGTTTGTCGGCAGTAATCTTATAATTATCTTCATAGGTAAGACCTACGGACACGGGTACGCCGCCGGAGGCCTGTACAATAGGAGCGTAGGAAACCCAGCTGGGATCCAGACAGAGGACTTCATCGCCCCGATTGATCATCGCACGTACGGAATTGTAAATCCCCAGTTTTCCACCAGGAGTAACTAAAATATTATTGTCTCCACACTTAATATGGTTTTCCGTATTCAATTTTTCCGCAATCTTTTTTCTGAGAGCAGGAATTCCTTTTCCCAAGGTATAGTGTGTGTTCTGGCCTTCCGTCATCCCTCTATAAGCAGCATCACAAATTCTTTTTGGAGTTGGAAAGTCGGGATCACCGCCGCCAAGTCCTATAACATCTATGCCCTGCATCTTCATGATTTTTGCTTTTTCGATATACTTAATTGATTGAGAGGGTACCAAATGAACGATGTCTTGATTAAATACTAAGCCCATAATCTCTTCCTTTCGTATCTATTTATTTTGTTTATTTGCCCTCATTATAGCAGAGGTGTATAAAATTGAAAAATGAATAAACTTGCTGTATAATATAAAAAAAGTTAATAATTAAAAATGGCGTCACCGAAACAATGAAACCAAAGTTACAACCAAAGCAAACGAAGGAGGAAGCTATGAATCTGGCAGAAATAGAAACATTTTTAATGATTGTAAAGACGAAGAACATTACAAAAACCGCAGAAAATCTTTTCCTTTCACAACCGACCATAAGTCATCGGCTGAAGTTATTGGAGGATGAACTGCAGGTAAAGCTTCTGTTACGCAAAAAGGGGCATAAACAGGTGGAACTCACCGCAAAAGGGGAGGAGTTTGTGCCCATTGCAGAACGGTGGATATCACTTTGGCAGGAAACCAAGGTTCTCCAGCATGGGAAGGAAAAGCTTTACCTTACCATAGGCAGTACGGACACCCTGAATACTGCAATCTTCTTTGATCTCTACCGTGAGATTCTCAATGATGATGAATTGCGCATGAGCCTGCGGATTAAAACCCATTATTCTTATGAAATCTATGGACTTCTGGAGAAGCATGATATCGATTTAGGTTTTGTATACCACCATCTGCATTTTAAGAATATTGTGGCAGAGCCTGTGCTGAAAGAGAAGATGTATATCGTACAATCCGATAAAACCAGCTTGAAAAAGGCTAAGATTCATACGGATGAGCTGGATCCCGAGTGTGAGATATTCCTGAGCTGGGAAGCCAATTATCAAATCTGGCATGACCAATGGGTGGGAAAGGGGAACCGTCCCCGCATTCAGATCGATACCTTTGAACTGCTTCTGCATTTGATTTCCGAGGAGCGTATGTGGGTGATTGCACCTAGTTCTGTTGTGGAGCGGATCAGAAAACTGCGGCCTGTTTACATCAGTGAAATTGCAAACCGGACACAGCCGCCGGAGCGGGTCACCTATAAAATCAAGCATAAGTACCCAAACCAGGTCACCTTGAAGGCCGTCCGTGTTTTTGAGGAGAAAATGACGGAATACCTGGAAAAAAAGAATTGGGAAAATTTAAATGAATAATAGAAATTATTAATATATTATAGA
>DVNN01000226.1 GCA_018714325.1 Candidatus Pelethocola excrementipullorum | reverse complement strand
CGGCGCTGAAAGAAGAACGGTATGGAAGATTATTTATTGCCTCTCCGTTCATCGGATTTTTACTGTTCATGGCATTCCCGATTGTATTCGCATTTGTTGCGAGTATGACCACCTGGACTGGCACGAATAATATGATGGAACACTTTGTGGGACTACAGAACTATGCCAATATTCTAAAGGATGCAAAGTTCTGGACATCTCTCTTCAATACGATTATCTATATGATCGGAATACCGGTAGGAATGATTCTGGCATTGATCTGTGCTGTGGGCATGAATCGAAAGATGCGTGGTGTTCGGATTCTAAGGACAATGTACTATGTTCCAGTCGTATCATCTATTGTAGCGATTTCCATTCTCTGGGCATGGGTATTCAACTATGATTTCGGTTTGCTCAATAGCATTATCAAGGTTTTGACAGGACACCATGGTCCCAACTGGCTGGGAGACGAGTTCTGGGTAAAAGTATCCATGATCATCTTCATGGTATGGAAAGGTCTCGGAGGCTCTATTATCTTGTATCTGGCAGGACTTCAGAATATTCCGAGAGATTACTATGAGGCTGCTAAGATTGACGGTGCCAGTGGATGGCAGCTATTCAAGAATATTACAGTTCCTCTGGTATCACCGGTTACATTCTATCTGTTGATCATGGGATTGATTGGTGGTTTCCAGGTATTCGTAGAGATACAGGTTATGGTGCCTACAGGCGGAATCAATTACAGCGCGGCCACCGTTGTATTCTATCTGTATGACAAGGCATTTAAGAATTCTCAGATGGGTTATGGATCAGCACTGGCATTCCTTCTGTGTATCTTGATTTTCATTGTAACTGTAATTAACTTTAAGGGCCAGGATAAGTGGGTTAAAACAATAGATTAGGAGGTGAGGACATGGCAGCAAATAAAGTAGTGACGGAAGAGAAAACAACTAAAACAAAGATCATAGATGGGATCGTCCTCATTCTTCTGATTGCGGGAGCGGTTATCATGTTGTTCCCGCTGATTTACATGGTCTTAAGTTCTTTTATGACAAAAGGACAGATCCTTTCTGCGAAATTTTCAATTATACCGGATCCATGGCAGTTTGGTAAATATTCAGAAGTGTTTAGTAAGGGAGAATTTACGAGGGGTATCAGAAACACATTGACGGTAGCATTTCCAGTGCTGCTCGTGGGTGGTTTCACTTCCTCTCTGGCGGCATTCGCATTCAGCAAGTTGAGATTCCGTGGGAGAAATGGGGCGTTTCTAGCCCTTCTTTCAACCATGATGATTCCATTTGCAGTTGTAATGATTCCGCAGTATGTGATGTTTGCAAGAATCAAATGGACCAGCAGTCTGCTTCCACTGATTATTCCGGGAATGTTTGGTAATGTCAGCATTATCTTCTTCTTAAGACAGAACCTGTCAAGTATACCGGATGCTCTTGGAGAGGCGGCAAAAATCGATGGCTGCGGATATTTCAAGATGTATTACAAGATTTTCCTGCCCCTGATGAAGGGTCCTTTGATGACACAGATTATTCTGTGGTTTATGGGAATCTGGAATGATTACCTTGCACCTACCATATTTATACAGGATGATAAGTGGTTTACACTGCAGGTTGTTATCCGTTCCTTTAACTCACAATATGCGGTACAAAGCGATTACCCCTTAATCATGGCGGCATCGGTTATTTCAATCATACCGACCTTGCTTTTGTTCTTCTTCTTCCAGAGATTCATCATCGAATCCATGGCTGTATCAGGCGTAAAAGGCTGATATTCGGTCTGACATAAGAAGGAGTGGAGACATGAAGGGGATACTGAAATTAAATCAATGTGATGTTACTGTGAATCCGGCATTGGGCTCCCATGATCCTTCCATGATGTGGGACCCTGTGACCGAAATGTATTATTCTTATAGCACGGATGTGTATATGCCTGAGATGGGCTTATCGGACAAGATTGGAATTCCGGTGAGAAGCTCCAGGGATTTGATTCATTTTCAATATGAGGGTACGGTATTATCACAAGAGGCATCGGATGAGGGTAGAGACAACGGAAAGTTTCCTCCTACCGTGAATTTCTGGGCTCCGTATGTGGAATACGTCCAGGGGGAATACCGGATGTATTACTCCGCAACAAAGGCTTTTGGAAGTTCGGAATCCAGAATCTGGCTGGCTGTCGCAAAGCAGCCTACAGGCCCCTTTGAAAACAGAGGGATTGTCATGGACACATGGGGAACAGACGATACCCTGCCCAATGCCATCGATGCTCATATTATCTGGGATGGTTCCCGATGTTATTTGGTTTACGGTTCTTTCTTTGGAGGGATCTATATCAAAGAACTGGATGGCAGCACGGGGATGCCTTTGGATGGCGATTCCAAGACTCTGGGAATCTGTATTTCCAGAAAAAGCAAAGATCCGGTCATCGATGGACCGGAAGGCGCTGCGGTGATTTATGTACCAGAGACGGACTACTTTTATTTGTTCCAGTCTTACGGATGGTTAGGGGATACCTATGATATTCGTGTGGGCAGAAGCAAGGAAGTGACCGGGCCTTATCTGGATATGCAGGGCAGAAGTCTGGTGGAAGAGGCCATGGGAGTGAAGCTGGCAAACAGCTATCGATTCCATGGAACCAAACCACATGCGGCGGAAGGACATGGATGGTCCTGGGATGGATTTCGGGGTCCCGGCCATGGCGTACCGTTTTATGACCCGAAGACCGGGCAATATTTTTTCGTTCACCATGTGAGGGATGGCGCAGCCATCAACTGTCATTATGATGAGAAGGAAAAGCGGAATAGTTACGGGGTTCATTATCTTATGATTCGTCCGATGTTTTTTATCAAAGATTGGCCGGTACTTGGACCTGAGCCTTACACGGGAGAAACCTTTGAGCCGGTTTCCCCGAAAGAGGTGAAGGGAAGCTGGGAAATTCTGACATTGGATGAGGAAAGCAATGATATTAAGATTTCCGGGGAATATCTTCTGGATTCCGAAAGTAAGTATTTAAACGATGGAAAGCTTTACACCTGCTGGGATTTTGAGAATGAAAAAACTACGGTAGCAGTCACCGGATTTGACAATTCCGGTATTGCATATTGGGGAAAATTCATGTATAGTTAATTTAGAAAAATCTAAAATGTTTTAATAACTAGAAGGCGGGGTTGAGATGTTACACATTAAAAGTCTGGATGAAGGACTCGATGTATTCAAAGCTCTGGGATCGGAGCTCAGGATTAATATCGTGAAGCTCCTGTTGGATAACAGAGAGATGAATATGAACGAGCTGGCAGCAAGCCTGGGAGTTACAAACGGGGCGATTACAAGCCATATGAAGAAGCTGGAAGAAAGTGGAATTGTAAAAGTTCTGACTGAGCACAGCGGACATGGAAATCAGAAGATCTGCAGGGTGAATGTGGATAAGATATTGATTGAGGTAGAAGCAGAAGAGAATGAGCATGATCAGAACATCTATAATACGGAAGTTCCGGTGGGACACTATTCCGATTATGAGGTCTACCCAACCTGCGGCATTTCCACCAATAAAGCCCTGATTGGGGAAGTGGATGACTCCAGGTATTTTGCACATCCTGAGAGGATGAACGCCAAGATATTCTGGTTCACCAAGGGTTATGTGGAGTACATCATTCCCAATCTTCTGCCTAGTGCAACCAAGATCGATCAGCTTACGTTGTCCATGGAAATAAGCTCTGAAGCTCCGGGCGTAAACAGCGACTGGCCCTCAGATATTTCCTTCTTCTTAAATGATGTAAAGATTGGAACCTGGACGAGTCCTGGAGATTTTGGAGATGTCAGGGGAATCTTCACACCTGACTGGTGGTTTCCAAACTGGAATCAGTATGGATTGCTGAAGATGATTTCCATCAATAAGAAAGGGACATTTCTGGATGGATTGAAGATATCCGATGTGAACATCAATCAATTTGCGCTGGATTACAGAAGTACCATCCGTTTTAAACTGCAGGTGGCTGAGGATGCTAAGAACGTGGGTGGGCTTACCATCTTTGGCAGTGATTTTGGGAATTATAATCAAGACATTAAGATCCGCATATCCTACAGCTCCATGTGAAGAACATCAAAGTGCGAAGTCTTGATGTATGGAAAATTATTATGAGAGTTTTGAAAGAATGGCTCAGATGGCTGCGGGAAACTGCAGTTCATTGAGCTGTTTTATATTGGAGTAAAAATCAGAAGCATAAAAAGGAGTTTAAAATGGCAAAGTTAGTGATTAATCCAAACAGAGAGTTAAGTAAAATTAACAAAGAAATCTATGGGCATTTCTCGGAGCATCTGGGAAGATGTATCTATGAGGGACTGTACGTGGGTGAGGATTCACCGATTGAAAATGTGAATGGTATGCGTACCGACGTGGTGAATGCATTAAAAGAGATGAAGATTCCGGTACTGCGTTGGCCGGGAGGATGTTTTGCGGATGAGTATCACTGGAGAGATGGTATTGGTCCGAAAGAGAACAGAAAAAAAATCATCAACACCCATTGGGGCGGTGTGGTTGAGGACAATAGTTTTGGAACCCATGAGTTCTTTGAGTTGTGCCGTCAACTGGAATGCGAAACCTATATCAACGGTAACCTGGGAAGCGGAACCGTTCAGGAGATGTCTGAATGGGTGGAATACATGACATTTGAAGGGGTTTCCCCAATGGCGGAACTGCGTGAGCAGAATGGTCATGAATCACCGTGGAAGGTGGATTACTTCGGCGTGGGCAATGAGAACTGGGGTTGTGGAGGAAACATGAATCCGGATTTCTATGCTAACGAATACCGCCGCTATCAGACCTATGTCAGAGATTACAAAGCGGACCAGCATATCAGCAAGGTCTGCTGTGGGGCCAATGTGGATGATTACGATTGGACTCGTGAAGTTTTGGCAACCTGTTTTAAACATTCTCTGCCATTCCAGCATGGATTCATGGACGGCCTGAGCATCCATTACTATACACATCCGGAAGGATGGGAGGTTAAGGGAAGCGCTACGGACTTCGATGAAAAAGTATGGTATAAGACCATGAGCAAAACCTTATATATGGAAGAGCTCATCAACCGCCATGGCGCCATCATGGATGAATATGATCCAGATAAGAAGATAGGCATGATTGTAGACGAGTGGGGAACCTGGTTCACCTGTGAGCCTGGAACCAATCCGGGATTCCTGTATCAGCAGAACACCATGCGTGACGCTCTGGTGGCAGGTATTAATCTGAACCTGTTCAATAAGCACAGCGACCGTGTGAAGATGGCTAATATCGCTCAGATGGTCAATGTGCTTCAGGCAGTGATTCTGACCGAAGGGGAGAAGATGGTAAAAACTCCTACCTACCACGTATTCAATATGTACAAATACCATCAGGATGCCACACTGGTTGACAGTAGCATCGAAACCCGGCAGATTGGTTTGGAAGAGGAGTATCAGGTGCCTAACCTGACCGAGTCCGTATCCGTCGATGCAGATGGTGTACTACATATCACCCTGACCAACTTGTCCATCGAAGATTCTTACGAGATTGACACAACGATTGTGGACAGGGCTGTCTCAGAAGTGACAGGCGAGATATTGACCAATGAGATGCATGCCATGAATACCTTTGAGGCACCGGAGAATGTGCATACCGTGCCTTTCACAGATGTGAAAATCACCGATAAAGGGTTAAGCTTTACGATACCGGCCTGCAGCGTGGTTCATCTGACTGTACGCTAAGAACAGGAAAGGTGGTACCATGACGAACGCTCCTCAGAGATACTGTAAAAAATGTCTTCTCCGTGAGATGGAAGAGGGAGAGTATTTTAAGAATTTATATGATTATATCCAACGGCTGCCCGCGGATGACAAGGTTTCTGAGGAACTTTATGAGGAACGACTGAACATCTGTAAAGATTGTGATAATCTACAAAATGGGATGTGCAGAATCTGCGGGTGTTATGTGGAGCTTAGGGCGGCCATGAAAGTACGGTCCTGCCCGGGGCTTCCATCCAGATGGATGAAATCTTCCTGAATTCGCTGATGTGTGGATACGGTAATAAGAAAAGAGGTAGATTATGAATTTATTTTCGTTAGATAGTCCGCTGATGAGAGCATTAAACCTCATCGCAGATCTGGTCATTTTACATTTGTTGTGGGTTTTATGCAGTATTCCCATCTTTACGATGGGGGCCTCTACCACGGCTCTTTATTATGCCTGCATGAAAAGAGTACGTACGAAAGAGGGCTATATCACCAGGAACTTCTTTCATTCCTTTAAGGAGAATTTTAGACAGTCTACAATCGTATGGCTGGTTTTGCTGGTCATCGGATTCTTATATGTGACAAATATCCGATATGGCATCTTTCTGGATAACACCATGGGAAAAGTGATCATTGTGGGCTGCTCCATTTTTCTGATTCCGTATCTTTTGATAGCGATGTATATCTTCCCTGTACAGGCTAAATTTGAGAATCCTGTGATAGGAAATGTAAAGAATGCGCTGATTATGGCACTGCGTCATTTTCACTATTCCCTGTTGTTATTCTTTATCTGGGGATCATTCTTCTTGATGACCAGATTTTCAGTCCCTTTTATGGGATTGGCCCTGATTTGCGGAGCCGGCCTTATGGGATGGCTGACCTCGATGATCTTTATTCAGATATTCCGCAAGTATATCCCGGATGAGATAGAAGAGGATCTGGAAAAGTCAGGAGAAAAATTCATTTAACTATTTGACAGAAAACGACAAAAATGCTATGATAACAGCAGTAAAAAAGGGAGCTTGTGTGACAGGCTGAGAGGAAGATGCAATCTTCGACCTTACCTGATTTGGATAATGCCAACGTAGGGAGCATAGTGATTGTGACTGTTATGCATCTGTTTCGGTACCTTATCCGAAGCAGATGCATTTTTAATTTAATTTCCGATTCATCAAAAGGTTATCGAGGGGGAGCGCCCTGGGTTGACGGTGAGGAGGATTTATATAGCGAGGGAATCCGTGTTTCGGAGTGAGAGGAAGTAATGGAACTTCGACCGCCAAACATTCAATATGAGAAAGGAAAATATTTCATGAAGAAAGAGAAAATGAACGTTTTTCGTATGGTGATGCTGGCGATGATGGTGGCGGTTGGGGTGGTTATTTCTCCAATCCTTCGTATTGAGGGAATGTGCCCTACAGCACACCTGATTAACATCGTATGTTCCGTACTGATGGGCCCCTGGTATTCCTTGTTGTGTGCTATCATGATAGGAGTCATCAGGATGTTGTTTATGGGAATCCCGCCCCTGGCGCTGACAGGTGCCGTATTCGGGGCATTTCTATCCGGTGTACTCTATCGTCTTTCCGGAGGGAAGATTATCTGCGCGGTAGTGGGAGAGATTTTTGGAACCGGTATTATCGGCTCTATGGTATCCTATCCGGTGATGGCATTTCTGATGGGACGGGATGGGCTGAATGCGTTCTTCTATACACCCATGTTCTTAGGAGCAACGGTGATGGGGGGAACGGCTGCCTACTTATTCCTGAAAGCATTGAGCGGATCCGGTTTGCTGGCAAAATTTCAGCTGAGTCTAGGAGCAAAAGTTTATGATAAAAGACATGTTACGACTGCGAAAGCAGATTAAACAGGAAAAACCACTTGTACATAGCATCACCAATCCCATATCCATCCATGATTGTGCCAATGTGATTCTGGCAGCAGGTGGAAGGCCGATTATGGCGGAACACCCAAAAGAAGCGGCACAGATTACAAGGACAGCCAAGGCTTTGATGCTGAACCTGGGGAATATAACGGATGTCAGGATGGAGTCCATGGAGATTTCCAGAAGTGTGGCAAAGGAGAATGGGATTTCGATCATGCTGGATCTGGTCGGGGTATCCTGTAGCGATCTAAGGCTTTGTTATGCCGAAACATTGCTGAAGGGAGGCGGGATTTCCATCCTAAAAGGCAATATGTCAGAGCTGTTGATGATTGCCGGGCAGCCTTCCCATAGCATAGGAATCGATGCGGGAAAGGAAGATGCCTTAACGGAAGAGAATATATCGCAGATAACAGAACTATTTAAGGCACTTTCCCAAGAGACAGGAGCCGTACTGGTTGCCAGTGGAAAAGAGGATTTGATTGTGGGGCATGATGAAGCCTATGTGGCCTCCAATGGGGTGGGGATGCTTTCTGAAATCACCGGAACCGGATGTATGCTGGGTGCACTCTGTACCACATACCTGTCGGCAGGAGACCCGATGTTGGCCTCTCTCCTGGGAGTAACGATGATGGGAGTATCAGGAGAGCTGGCAGCTCATAATAGTAAAGGTCCTGGGACCTTTCAGTTGGAGTTGTTGAATCAGATCTACGGGGTGGAGGAAACTGAGTTAGAAGCCAAAACTAGAATCTGTAGGCTATAAGTGGGTGAAAGAGAGTAAAGGAGTACAAAAGATGGCCAATAAAAACTTTGATTTGACCTTATATCTGGTGACAGACAGCACATACCATTCGGTGGAATCGCTGTTGAAGACCGTGGATGAAGCCTGCCAGGGCGGGGTTACCCTCATACAATTGAGAGAGAAAAATGCTGGTGGAAAAGAGTATCTGGAGAAAGCCATAAAAGTAAAAGAAATCACGGATAAGTATCAGGTTCCCCTGATTATCGATGACCGTGTGGACGTGGCCCTGGCCTGTGATGCAGCGGGCGTCCATGTGGGCGGCAGTGACCTTCCGGTGGCGATCGCAAGAAGGCTGATGGGGCCGGATAAGATCGTTGGTGCCACGGCTAAGACTGTGGAGGCTGCGAAGAAAGCCTATGAGGATGGGGCGGATTATCTGGGTGTAGGAGCGATCTATCCCACCAGTACCAAGGTGGTCACCGTTCTCACCGAGGTATCCGTCCTGGAGAATATCTGCCAGGCAGTTCCGATTCCGGCCATAGCGATCGGCGGCTTGAATGGGGAGAACATGAGTGTCCTGAAGGGGACGTCCATTGCCGGCATCGCGGTGGTATCTGCCATCATGAAGGCAGAACATCCCAAGGAAGCTTCGGCTGAATTAAAGCAACGTGTAAATGAAATAAAAACCAGGTCTTGATTATAAAAAGCCCGCCTTTTCCATGAGAAAAAAGGCGGGCTTTTACTTGCGGAAATGACCTCTTTATGGTAATGTTAACTGATACAACTGTATGAACCGAATAGTATAGTTATCATTGACCTGGAATTTTCACAGAAGAGATGGGATAAGGAGATAAAATTATTGAAGAAAATAATTACCTGCCTTGTAGCAGGCTTATTGATGGTATTGATGGCGATGCCGGTGTCGGCTAACGACTACATCGTCGATGACACCTCACAAAAGGTGTACGATTATGCAGCCATTTTAACAAAGGAACAGTGTGATTCATTGGAATCCTACGCTGGGGAATTATCTGAAAAATATGATGCGGACTTCGTTATCGTAACGATTAATGAGAATAACCGATCCTCTTCTCAGGATTTTGCAGACCGTTTTTTTGATGATAATTATTTTGGACAGAAGGATGGGAAGAAGGAATATGGCAAAGGCGATGGCATGGTATTCCTGATTGATATGGATTACCGGCAATTTTCCTTGTCCACCGCTGGATTAGTACACAAAGCCATGGGGGATGATGAGGTGGATGACCTTCTGGATCATGCGGCGGTTAAGATGAGTACAGAGGATTATTACGGTGCCTGCATGACGTCATTGGATGAAAGTGCCGATGCGGTGAAAGGTTACTTTGCCGTAAGAGGCGTGATTTCCATAGGGGCTCCGCTGGGGCTGGCAGCTGTGGTATCGGCTATCGTACTATTTGTATTGATGAGTTTTAGCAAGAAGTCTAAAGCGGCTGTGGAGGCAGGAAGATATATAGTGCCCGATTCCTTACATATCACTCATGAATATGAGGTGAAGACCGGAAGTCACACCTCGGTTTCACGGAAACCCGATTCATCCAGCAAAGGCGGTGGAGGCGGCGGAAGCCATGTTTCCAGCGGGGGAGCCTCCCATGGCGGAGGAAGCCGGAGTTTTTGATTAATTAGAGGATAAAGATATGAAACAACGGAACATCCTGGATGCTTTCTTGGTTCATTAGGAGATAAATTATGGCTAAAAATATGAATTACCGATGCCTGAATTGCGGCGGGGAACTGGCCTGGAATCCAGAGCTTCAGCTCTGGAAATGCGATTATTGTGACAGCAGCTTCACCCTGGACGAGCTGGAAGCGGCAGGCAAAGGACAGATAAAAAAAGATACCATTGATCAGGGAAAGACTGCACAAGAGGAGGAAAGCACCACCGATGGAACTACATCGGCGGATCACTCTCATCTGGTGGAATACAGCTGCAGCTACTGTGGCGCCAAGATCATAACCGATGCCGCAACCTCGGCCACATTCTGTGCCTACTGCCAGAGCCCCATTGTGATATCATCCCAGCTGGTGGGAGATTTTGCACCGGAGAGGCTGATTCCATTTGTAAAAACCAAGGCGGCGGTGATGGAAGAGTACAAGAAATTTATAAAGAAACCGTTGACCCCAAAGTACTTTTATCAGCAGAATAATATTGAAAAGCTGACAGGGGTATACATTCCGTTCTTTCTATATGATAGCAAGGGAAGGGGGGCTTTGGATATTCACGGAACCCGTGTTACGGTCTGGGAAGACAGCAAGAACCGATATACAAAAACAGATACCTACCGATATGAAATCGCCGGAGACCTGGATTTTGAAAATGTTCCGGTGGATGCGTCTTCTAAGACGGATGATAACGCCATGGACTCCATCGAGCCCTTTGACTTTAAAGATATGGTGGAGTTTTCTCCGGCTTATCTGGCTGGTTTTATGGCGGAACGATATGATGAAGACGATGACGCTACAAAAGACCGTATGGAACGCAGAGCCAATAAGTCGTTGAAGGATAAACTACTTCAGAGAACCCCGTCCTATCATTCCACCAATGTGGTTCGAGAAGATTTGCAGATGGATGTGAAGAAGCGTAGATATGTGCTTTTACCTACCTGGATACTAAATACCAGATATAACGGCAAAGAATATCTCTTTGCCATGAACGGACAGACGGGAAAATTCGTTGGAAATCTGCCTATAGATAAGAAAAAACTGTTGTTGTACGGTTTGAGTACCTTTACCGGAAGCTTTGCGGTTTTCTGGCTGATTACACGGTTGGTGATGGGGATGTAATTTTATTAAAATAAATTGTAAGATGACTAGGAGGATAAGATATGGGATTAATTAAATTAGCATTTGGTGCGATATCAAGTGCATTAAAAGATCAGACATTGGAAGTATTTGAAAGCGGACAGATGGAAGACGGCGTTTTGATGAAGCCGGCAGCACAGGTGATGCGTGGAGGGAAAAATAAAGGAACCGAGAATGTGATTTCCGATGGTTCTACCTTCAATGTGGCCAGAAACCAGTGTGCCATCCTTGTAGAGAATGGCAGGGTCCATGATTTGGTTATCGGAGATGAGAATACAGAAGGCCAATACCGCTATGACAGTAATACAGAGCCCTCTCTATTAGTTGGAGGTTTTGCTGAATTAAAGCCAGTGATGGAGAATCTCTGGGAACGTTTCACCGTAGGCGGACAATCTAAGAATGTCATGCGTCTTTGTTACATCAATCTTCAGGAAATCCGTGATAATAAGATCGGTTTGGGCAACGTGCCCTTTCGGGATAGTGAATTTCAAATAACCGTAAAAGTACAGGGATTTGGCAGATATTCCTTCTGCATTAAAAATCCGGTGGCATTTTTCGAGAATATCTGTAATGATCCCTCTAAGGTGGTGCATAAAGAGGAGCTGACCTCTCAGATGAAGAGTGAGGTTCTTGCATCCATGCAGCCAGCCTTAGGCCGGATCGCAGCTCAGGGCATTGCTTATGATATGTTGATTAATTACCCCACTCAGATTGCAGATGAACTGAACAAGGAACTGAATTCCAAATGGGAGCAGCTCCGTGGTATCGTGATGGTCAGCCTTGCTCTGGAGAGCGTAACGGTGGATGATGCCAGCGCGGAGAAAATCTCCAAGCTTCAGGAGGCAAGAGCCATGGGATCCAATGCCGCTATCGCAGGCGGCAGACTTGTGAACGCCCAGGCCAATGCCATGGAATCAGCAGCCTCCAACACCGCCGGTGCCATGACCGGATTCATGGGCTTTGGAATGGCAGGAGGAAATCATGCGGCAGCCAGCGCCATGGATCTGATGCGTCAGGCTCAGCAGCCGGCGCAACAGAATACCAATGGACAGCAGGAAGTTGGAAGTGCAGGGGACACCTGGGACTGCAGTTGTGGAAAAACAGGAAATGCCGGCAAATTCTGTCCGGAGTGTGGTGCTTCAAAGCCGGAAAAGAAAGAGTGGTTCTGCACGGAGTGCGGTGCGAAAAACAGCGGTAAATTCTGCTCTGAATGTGGATCGAAACGTCCTTAAGAAAGGCTGGAACTATGTACAAAATTATGCTGGTGGAAGATGATCTGACCATAACCGAGGTATTGGAGCGGCAGCTTCAGAAATGGGGTTATCTCCCTTCCATAGTAGAAGATTTCAACAGCGTATTAGAACAGTTTGAGAAAGAGAAGCCAGATCTGGTTTTGATGGATATCTCCCTGCCCAGTTTTAATGGATACTACTGGTGCCAGGAAATCAGGAAAATCAGTAAAATACCGATTATCTTCATATCATCGGCCGATGATGATATGAATCTGGTGATGGCTATTAATATGGGGGCGGATGATTTTATCCCCAAACCTTTTAAGCTGGAAGTGGTTACGGCGAAGATTCAGGCATTGCTGCGCAGAACCTATGCATTTACCCCGGAAACAGAGGTTTTAAAAGTCCGTGGACTTACCCTTTCGGTGGCGGATAATACCATCAGTCATGGGCAGCAGGTCGCAGAGCTGACGAAGAATGAATTCAAGATTCTGAAACTTCTGATGGGCAGAGCCGGCCAGATCGTCTCCCGGGAAGAGATTATGAATGGACTGTGGGAGACAGAGAATTATATTGATGACAATACCTTGACGGTTAATATGACCAGGCTTCGTAAACGGTTGGAAGAAATCGGGGCATCCGGGTTTATAGAGACTAAAAAAGGGATGGGGTATCGAATCGTAGTTGAAGAATAAGGAGTCATGGAACTGGCATGTTATTCCAGCGATTCTTTAGGAGACATTATATGAAAGATTTTTTGAAAAAAGATCGAATGATATGGATTGTGGATCTGATGGGGGTAGGGTTGTTTTTTCTTCTTTCGCTAGCTTATCATGTGCCCCTGGAGATTCCGATATATACAGGAGTTCTCCTACAGGCTGGTGTAGCAGCGTTGGAATGCTGGCGGTATGTGAAATATCGGGAACAGTACAGGCTGTTAAAAAGTGCCTGTGATAATGCGGCCACCTGTATGAGTGAACTGCCGGAACCTCAAAACAGGATAGAAGAGATGTATGGAGAACTGGTAGGAATCTTAAATAATCGTTGTGTGAAAGCTGAACATGACTTTGTGGAGAGGCTGGAACATGCGGATCGATATTATACCAAATGGTCTCATCAGATCAAGACTCCCATTGCAGGCATGAGATTGCTGCTTGAGGAGGATGACATGGACAAATCCGCCCTGGAGAGGGAGCTGTTTCGGACCGAGCAGTATGTGGAAACTGTGTTACAGTATCAACGGCTTCGGGCTACGAATAACGATTTAATGATCCGAATGTACTCCATCGATGACCTGGTCCGCCAGGCATTGAAGAGGATGGCTGCGCTGTTTGTGAATAAGAAGGTATCTGTGAATATTCACGACTTGGATGTGGATGTGATCACCGATGAGAAGTGGTTTGTATTTGTGCTGGAGCAGTTGATCAGCAATGCCATCAAGTATACCCGGAAAGGTCAGATATCCATTTATTGCGCCAAAGGTGTTCGAAAGCTATTAATTATTGAAGACACCGGCATCGGAATCCGAAAAGAAGATCTACCTCGGATCTTTGAATGGGGATATACAGGCGAAAATGGCAGAGTGGATAAAAAAGCCACGGGAGTGGGGCTGGCCCTGTGTAAAGATACTTTGGAGATGCTGGGGCATGGCTTTACTGTGGAATCTGTATTAGGTGAGGGCACGAAGATCACTTTGGATTTGACACAGAAGAGGATGGAGTAGTTTTGCAGTAATTAGAAGTGTTTAAAGTGGTCGTTGCACTAGTTATAGTTGCAACGGCCACTTTGAATAGATGT
>DVNN01000225.1 GCA_018714325.1 Candidatus Pelethocola excrementipullorum | reverse complement strand
CTCTCATCCTATATTCAGCGGGTTTCTCCTTTTCTTCTCGGATATAAAATGCCCAAAACCGGATTTTTATTATTCTCTTTTGCTTAAACGTCCTAACAAATAGCTCATTTTTCTAATATCTTTAAAATAATGGTTGTTTTTCCACCATCTTTGTTATATAATATCATCAATACATAATCAACTTTACTAACATTTAACCATTCAACACTTATATAATATATAGGAGGGCAAGATGAGTAATATTAAGGTTTTGAAACCATTTATCAACGGTTCTTTCGTAGAATCAAAAACTACCAAGTTCACAGATGCCTACAATCCCAGCACTGGGGAAGTTATCGCCAAAGTACCTTGCTGTACAGAAGAAGAAGTAGAATCAGCAATCGCAAGTGCCAAAGCTGCATTTCCAGGCTGGTCTTCCACCCCTGTCTTAAAGCGTGTTCAGATTCTATATAAAGTAAGGGATCTGCTCATCGAGCATATGGACGAACTGACAGAGCTGGTGGCAAGAGAGAACGGCAAGAACTGGGCAGAGGCCCAGGGTGATGTACTGAAAGCAAAGGAAGGTACAGAACAAGCAATCGCCGCACCTAATCTTATGAAGGGCGAGAGTTTATTAGACGCATCCACAGGATATGACACCGTGTTATACCATGAACCACTTGGGGTATTTGCCGGGATTATTCCATTTAACTTCCCTGCCATGATACCGATGGGCTGGATGACACCCATGTGTATCGCAACTGGTAATACCATCGTTCTGAAGGCGGCAACTTTTACGCCTCAGTCAGCTTTACGCATTGCAGAACTCTACAAAGAAGCTGGCCTGCCTGACGGTGTCATCAATACCGTCACCTGTTCCAGAGTGGAATCAGAGATTTTCCTGAGTCATCCCGATATTAAGGGGATCTCTTTTGTAGGCTCTACCTCTGTTGGATTGCATATCTACTCTCAGGCCGCAGCAGCCGGCAAACGAGTACAGGCACTTTGCGAAGCTAAGAATCATGCACTGGTATTAAATGACGCTCCAATCAACCGAACAGCTGCCGGCATTGTGAATTCCGCCTTTGGCTGTGCAGGACAGCGCTGTATGGCTCTGCCGGTCATCGTGGTACAGGAAGATATTGCAGATGAACTGGTACATACCATCAAGGAAATCGCCCAGAATCTGAAGGTAGGACCTGCATACGATAAAACAACTGCCCTGGGTCCCGTGGTCAACGCCGGACAAAAAGAATCCATAAGCAACTGGATTCAAAAGGGTATCGACGAGGGTGCAAAAGTTGTCTTGGACGGCAGAGATACCGTGGTAGAAGGTTATGAAAATGGCTTCTACTTAAGCCCTACCATCTTGGATCATGTGACCCCCGAAATGTCCGTAGGAAAAACCGAGATCTTCGGACCAGTTCTATGTGTAAAAAGAGTCAAGACCTTCGAGGAAGGTTTGGAACTGATGAATGCAAATCCATTTGCAAATGGTTCTGTTATCTACACCCAGAACGGATACTACTCCAGAGAGTTCATGCGTCATACCGATGGCGGAATGGTTGGAATCAACGTAGGAATTCCGGTTCCGGTGGGCATGTTCCCATTCTCCGGTCATAAGAACTCCTTCTTTGGTGATTTACATTGCCTTGGTAAAGATGGTTATCGCTTCTATACCGAAACAAAGGTTGTTACCACCCATTGGTTCGATGAGCACGAGGCAAAGAAACGTGAAACTTCCACCTGGGATGGAACCATCTAACTGATACGTTAATCAGTCCTATATTACATACATGAGCTCGTAGTCCTTCTTAGAAAGGCAGATTTTTTAGGGATGCAATCTGCATGCTTAAGAGGTCTGTCTTTTCTCGATAAACCGGAAACTCCGGCTCATATAAGCTTTATTTCAGAGAAAAGACTGGCAAAACACAAAATATTGCTTCACTATTCGACAACCGTATACTATAATAGAACCATTAACAAAGAAGGTGGGTTTAGCAAATGAGAATCCAAAGAGTTAACTTAATCCAGGACTATATTCAGGAGCATCAATCGGTATCCCTCGATACCCTTTGTGAGGTATTCCATGTATCCAAGAATACGGTCCGTCGAGATATCAACGCACTGGTAGAAAAGGGCCTTATCAAAAAGGTATATGGTGGTGTAACCGCATTGACTCCTCCTCCGTCATCGCAGAAAGTACTTCCCTATGAGGAACGCGACATCAAGTTCTCCGAAGAGAAGGATGCACTCTGTCGGACGGCCGCTCAGTTTATAGAGGATGGGGACATTATATATATCGATACCGGAACTACCTGCCGTAATATTATAGACTATATCACAGATAAGGAATGCACAATCATTACAAATAGTCTGCTGGTGGCCACCAAGGCCATTCCCTATCCCAACTTGAATATCATTTCCCTTCCCGGAAAGCTAAAAAGGGAAACGCTATCCTTTGTGGGCACGGAATGCTTGGATTACTTCAAAAGATACAACATAGGGAAAGCATTCCTTGCATGCTCGGGTGTTACTTTGGAGAACGGGCTTACCAACTCCACAACCGAGGAATATATCATAAAAAAAGAAGTCATAGAAAACAGCCGTGAGAACTACTTAATGGCTGACCACTCCAAGTTTGGAATTGTTTCTTTGATGACCTTCGCAAAGTTCAATCAAATCCAATCCATCATCACGGATCAGGAACTTCCAGAGGCATATCAGGAATACTGCGCGGAGCACAATATCGATTTGATCATCAGTTAAATCAAATCAGTTAATTCAAATCAGTTAATTCAATTAAGAAGGAAACCGTTCCCAGACAGTGAAGCACAGCTACCTTTTCTGTGTCTTACTATCAGGGGGCAATTTCCTTCTTTTTTTGTTCACTCCCACCTATACGTCCTCTCTGGTGGCGATTCTAATCCATCTCCAGCTATGTAATCGTATGGCAACCGGGATACACTTATAGATCTGATCCCATTTCAGCAGGAAAAACACAACCACTGTAGGAAGTCTCAATACAAAAGCCCCGATACATGATAGGGGAACAATCATTCCCCACATACTTATAAAATTCATCTTTGCACTAAATGAGGTATCGCCCCCAGCTCTGATGATCCCCGAATCGCAGGACATCTGGTAGGCTGTTCCAATCGTAGTCACCGCCATGATTACAATAAACTGCCGGGCCAGCCCTTGAGCCTCCTCTGTGATGTTATAGAAAGATAAGATTGGGCCACTTGCCAACAAAATCCCAAGCCCGGCAACCAGACCCAGTCCCACAAAGACAATCTGCAGGGTCTTCACCATTTCCTTCAGCTTTTCCTTCTTTCCCTCTCCGATCGTTTTCCCTATCATCAGCCCTGAAGCGCCTGCCGAACCATAAACCACCACGGACAAAATCTGAAATGTGATTACCGCAATTGAGTTTGCGACAATGGCGGTCCCTCCCAGATGCCCCAGTACTGCGGTCTGTACGCTTTGAGCAATTCCCCATTGAAACTGGTTGAGTAATACCGGAAGGGAAAATCTTCTATAATCCTCTCTATACCTCTTGTCCACCTTCAGAAGTTTCTTCGGCGTTATTGCAAGGCCTGTTTTCTTGTATTTGAAATAGATGACTATAATGATGAACTCCACAATTCTGGCAATCAAGGTCGCAATGGCGCTTCCTCTGATTCCAAGCTCAGGCATTCCAAAATTACCATAGATCAGGCAGTAATTCAGGCAAATATTGATGCACAGTGTGGAGCCCGATATCATATAGCCAATTTTAACAATTCCCACACTTCTAAGGGAGGCAGCCAATACATTGCTTACCGCAAATATTAAATAAGAAAAGCATATGATTCTGAGATATTCCGTTCCGGCCGCTATGATTTCCGGATCATTGGTCAAAAGTCCCAACACCTGAGAGGGAAAGCATATGACGATTCCAAATATGATGAGTCCTATCCCGAGTGCATACCGGAGCGCGGCCCCGATGATCTGAACAATCGGCTCCAGCTTACCCTGCCCCCAGTATTGAGCACCGATTACTACGACACCGTCGCTTGCGCCTGACACCAACATTTGAAGCAAAAATTGTATCTGATTACAAAGCGCTACACCCGATAAGGCTGTTTGATCGTAGGCACCTAACATCAGATTATCCGCAAGCCCTACGCTATAGGTCAGAAGGTTCTGCAATGCGATAGCAAAGGTGAGCCCGAAAAAACCTTTATAAAAAGAACCACTCCGAATGATATTCCTCGTCAGGCTAATATCTCTCAACTCCTCTTCCCCCTAAAATCTCCAGTTTTATCAATATATTATATCACTTAACACACATATAACCAATAGATAATCAATAATTATTCAACCTTTTTGATTTTATAACCATTCTATAGATTCATAGTGACTTTAACTTTTTATCCTACTCTCGATTGACTTTATTATTTCCATGTGCTATATTAACAAGGATAAATATTAAGCAAAGTTTTCTAGGGTTCCGTAATCTCGCGATTAGACTGGTCCAAGAGAAAACGCACAATTTTGAATTGTGTACACGGTGGGATAAAAGCCCAGGAGTATTTTAGAATACTTCTGGGCTTATTTTTTTTGCTTTTATGAGGAGGATTTATTATGATTGGATTACTAGCTTCAACTATTGTGACAAGCGCCGCAGACAGTCTTAACCCAATTGCCATCACACAGCAATTCGTCTTGCAGGGGCTTGTAAAAAGACCGAGACACATCTGGTTTTATATCATCTCTATCGGACTCACGAATCTGGCTGGAGGATTTCTGGCATATTTTGGGCTGGTGGCTTTTATTGGGAATTTCTTCACTCGACTGATCAACAGTCATGGTCAGATTCTGTTTACGCTTGAGATGGTGCTCGGTATAGCCTTCCTGATTGGGGTCTGCTACCTGATACAAAATACCAAGATTGAGTCGTTAAAAAAAGAAATACACGCCCTCCAGCCAGAAGGGCAGGATGTGGATAAGGTCTCCGAAGCAGGACTGAAGATAACATCCGTTTCTCCGATGTCTTTGACCATTCTGGGAATCGGTGCAACAATTTCAGAATTGACTACGGCTCTCCCTTATTTTGCCTTTTTAGCTATTTTATTTAACTACCGGCTCAGCCTGATTCAAGTGACCTTTATTCTGGTGATTTATAACATCATCTACTCCATGCCGCTGATCATCCTATATTTGGTCTATGTAAAAGCGCAGGACAAATTTGATTATCTTTATATGGTAATCAAAACCAAGATAACAAAGTGGTCTAATTTACTTGCACCAACTGTAGTTGGAGCCATAGGGCTCTTCCTGGTGTTCCATTCCCTGTCACTGTTGTTATAAACAATTCTACATTTATCCCACCCGCACTCCCCCTGATTTTCAGGGGGAGAAAGAATTTAAGTTCTGCCCCATAGAACATGCTGTACGATTTATATTATAATTGGCCTATAAGGGGTAAATCTTCTTAATTTTTTATATATTTTCACCAATTTGATTGAGTTTTTTGTAATTTTTTGGTATCATTTAACTATGCAGAACATTTCATATGTTCTTCAGATGCTAATAATATATTTTGTCAGAATATGGAGGTGTTAATATGAGTTGGGCCGAAATGTTAAAGGATAATCTTACAACAGCCGAAGAGCTACAGGAACTTCTGCACTTGAATGAAGAAGATTATATCCGTTTAAAGAATATTCTAGAAATGTTTCCCATGTCAGTCACCCGGTATTATCTTTCTTTGATTGACTGGACGAACGAGAAGGATCCAATCCGGCGGATGTGTATCCCCTCCATCCGGGAAATCAATCTGGATGGCAGCTTTGATACCAGCGGGGAGGCAAGCAACACCATTATCGAAGGTCTCCAACATAAATACAAATCAACAGCAATGATTCTATCCACCAATCGATGTGCCATGTACTGCAGACATTGTTTTCGTAAAAGGATGGTCGGCTTATCCGATGAGGAAATCACAGCCCGATATTTTGATCAGATCATGGATTACATCGACGACCACCAGGAAATCAACAATGCATTGATTTCCGGAGGAGATGCATTTCTCAACAGCAACGCACTTTTAAAACGCTATCTGGAAAGATTGTCACATATTGAACATCTGGACTTCATCCGCTTCGGCACACGTACACCAGTGGTTTTTCCGATGCGCATCACGGATGACTCAGAATTGTTAGGACTTCTTCACCACTATAGCACCATGAAGAAAATATATGTAATCACACACTTTAATCATCCCAATGAAATCACGCCTCAATCCCGGGCTGCCGTGCAAGCACTAGTTAATGCCGGAATCCCAGTCAGAAATCAAACTGTCTTTCTAAAGGGAGTCAACGATGATCCCAAAACTCTTGGAAATCTGTTGAAAAAGCTAACTTCCATCGCCGTTCAACCCTACTACATTTTCCAATGCCGCCCGGTCTCCGGGGTGAAGAATCAATTCCAGATTCCCTTAAAGCAAGGATATCATATTGTGGAACAGGCCAAAATTATGCAGAGTGGATTAGGGAAAAATTTCCGGTTTGTGCTTTCCCATGAAACTGGCAAAATTGAAGTCCTGGGGGAGATGCCGGATGGGCAAATGCTCTTCAAATATCATCAGGCAAAAGATCCCAAAGACGAAGGGCGGATATTCCTGAAAACCATGGGGGAGGGGGAGTGTTGGCTTTAAGATGGTTGTAAGGTGGACGGACGTGAGAGGAGGGGCGGTCAGGTAGAAGGCGGGGGCGGGGTGCGGTTTCGGGGATTAAGAGTATCTAGGTCTCTGGAATTTTGCTAAGGGCGCTTCTTCCTATGGCAAACTCACTGCGTTCAGACAGTGCCATAGGAAGAAGCAACGCATAATTTCAGAGACCAAGGTACTCTAATTCCCCTGCAAATGCACCCCGCCCCCGCCTTCTACCTGACCGTCCCGCCTCTCACTGTTTGTTGGGCGCTTATGACCATGATAAATCCAAAAGGTTTTATTGGTTTTTATTGGTTTATTAGGTTCATTGGTTTACTAGTTTTATTGGTTTAATGGTTGTACTGGTTGTACTGGTTGTACTGGTTGTACTGGTTTTAATGGTTGTACTGGTTTTCTAGTATGATCGGGTGGGTTTGGAGGGAGTTTTTTGTTGGTTGTTTGAGGGGGAGTTCATCTGGAAATCCACATGATTTCGGATTGGGGTGAGGGGTTATCCCCATTTTAGAAAAAGTCTCCAAATTGAAGTAGGGTTTATCCTCTTAATTTGGAGACTGGTGTTTTGTTTTGGTTTTTTGTTTGAGTGGTGGTTGAGGGGTTATGGGTGTGTTTTTCCGTTTCGGATTGCGATGCATTTTTTTGCGTCTTCTAGTCTGTCCTCATCTTCTAGTTCGATTTTTAGCCATCTTTGTCCCATTCCTTCGGGTGTTTCCAGGTATAGGTTTTGGAGGTAGGGGGTCATAGATGGTAGTTCTTCTTCGAAGCGGGGGGTTTCTTTTTTTCCGATTACTACCAGGACCCAGAGGTAGCCTTCGAAGGGGTAGATTGTGCATAGGTTTTTACCGGATTTTTTGAATTTTGTGTTCCAGCCGGGCCAGGCGCAGCGGCTGTATTCGAATGTGGGCTGGGTTTGGTAGGTGGTTATTATGTGGGTGGTTACTTCTTCCCATATTGGGTTTCTTACATAGGTTCCTATGGTTTCAAGGGTTGGGATTTGGTTGGGATCCATCTTGTCCCAAATGTCCATGGTTTTATTCCTCCGTTTTCCATCTTTTGAGGGTGGGTAGAAATTGTTCTAGTTGTTGTTTTATTTCTTCGGCGGTGTATTTTTTATCGCTTCCTTTGTTCCATTCGTCCACGTATTGGAGATTTAAGCTAATCATCTCGTCCATGGTCATCTCTTGTGTAAATGCTCCGTCTTTGAAGCAATAGGCGCAATATTCCTGGGATTTGCTCTGGTCTTTATTTGTGCCTTTCATTTCCTCTGTTTCCATGGGCACACCGCAGCTTTGACAAAAATTCATTTCTTTCATGTTCTAATCCTCCTGTGTTTTAGTATGGGCTTATCATAGCAGAGTTAATATGACAACTGTCTGTCATATTATAAAATATAATTCGCCTTAATTTCTTCGATACACTGGAGTAGTTTTTCTTTGGCAAAGGATGGGCTTATTATCTTTACGCCTCTTCCAAGAGACAGAAAATAATCATAAATTCCCGGTTCGTATACCATATCCGCTTTAACGGTCACACTTCCATCTTCTTTTCTGGTGATTTGGCTGGCATTAAAGTTATCATATGCCCTGTGTGCAGATTCCCTGGAAAATTCCAGGGTAAATGGAAGGGTTTCAAAATGGTCGCATGACTGGATATCGATGGGCGGCACTTCGAAGTCTTCGGCTTCAAAACATTCATCCTCCATATTCATGTGGAAGGCCCTGTTTATTTTAAATGTCCTATAATCTTCTTTCAACCTGCAGTACGCCTGAAGATACCAAGCATGATTCTTAAACACCAGGCGAAGGGGATTCACTGTTCTTCTCAATGTTTCGCCATAGGAGGATGTATACAAAAAGGACAGCACCTTATGCTGTAATATTGCTTCTTTTATTAATCCAAAGCCTTCCTTTTCAGACTTTTCAGATCCCCAGCGGGAAAAGTCCACTTCTATCCATCCGGTTTTTGTATTCTGAAAGAATGCCTGGAGCTTGGATAATAACTCTTTTTCCTCAAGCTGTTCTGTCAAGGATAGACTCTGAAGAGCAAACAGAATCTGATCCTGCTCTTTCTTTGATATTGTGGTCTTATTTAAGACAAAATGATCCAGAAGGAAAATCCCTCCACCCTTTCCTTTTGTGGTATAAATCGGGATTCCGGCTTCGGAAAGGGTATCCACATCCCGCAGGATCGTTCTGGTTGATACCTCAAAATGTTCCGCCAGATTTTTCGCCGTAAGATGCTTCGTTTCCTGAAGTAGATATACAATTTTAAATAATCTGCTGATCTGCAATGGTTTACCTCTTTGATATCTCTAATTTTACACTTGTTTCACCCAGTATTGTGCACCATCTTTTTTCCTGTCCAGAAAACCATATTGGATGAAATAACGTCTGACTGTTACGAAATCACTGTAAAACCTCATTATGATCTCATTTACCTCAGCTTCTTCATAGCATCTGTTAGGGGTAAATTCTTTCATGATGTGCTGTAAAATAATGATCTTCTTCTTTTCCTTGGCCGGAAAAGCCTTTACCATCAGGTTATTATCGCCATCGAAGTATCTTTTGATTACCTCATCCCTTTCCGCCTGGGTTATGGCATACCTCTCATCGATGCTCGTCGCCGTCCTATGAATATCAATAAGAATTTCTTTCTTACGGCTTTGCTTGTTTTCAATCTTTTTTTCTTCTAAAAGCTCCATCATGGCTACGATAATTTTAGCTTGCTTATATTTTTCATTCATTGAAAACCTCTGATTTCTTATGGTAGAAGTACTTTTTGCCCCTGTTTTCTTCACAATCTCCTTGTCGGCGTCGCCTTCGTAGAACATCTTCATTAGTTCTTTTTGATTATCCGTCAATCCGGTATATGTTTTTCCCATTTCCAAAAAGTAGTCAAACATCGATCGATGTTGAGCCACAAGATGAACCTCCATCGCCTTTTTAGCTGTATAGAAATTTTCACCCCCAGGATAAATCATCCCCTCTTCATAAGTCTTACCGCATATCAGGCAAGTATAAGAATTCGTTTCTTTTTTAAAATAGTACCCTTGTTTCAATTCAGAAATTGTGGCTTTCCAAAAATAATCTTCCCCATTCATAATAGACATTTCTCCAATTCGCAATTTATTTCAGTAGATGTTTTTATCATAGTCTATATTTCATACGATGTCAATCCTACAACTACTGTAAAAAGTGCATTAGTCACACTTTTACCCAGATTTTACTTTTTTGGGAATGGGTTCTCATCAAGCACTTTTGTGATAACGAGTCATTTTAGACTTACCCTTTCATTATAGCTTTATGGATTTACAGTATAGTTTTATGAATTCATGATTTATAGTAGAAAAATCAGCAAAAATCATGTATACTGGTTTAGATATCATATGAAGGAAGCAGACTGCCGACAGCCTGCTTCTTTTGTGGGTTTCTATTTTTTCGTATGTTCAGGGTGCAATTACCGGGCACTAGATTATATCTAAACTATGTTTTGTCCGGTTCATCTTTAGACTAATAGGCAGTGAAATATAGGAGAATTATTATGAGTTTATTAAATGTACAAAATCTGTCTCACGGTTTTGGGGACAGAGCTATTTTTGAGAATGTTTCTTTTCGTCTTCTAAAGGGCGAGCATATCGGGCTTGTGGGCGCCAACGGCGAAGGAAAGTCTACTTTCATGAATATTATCACCGACAAGTTGATGCCGGATGAAGGAACCATCGAGTGGGCAAAGAACATCCGGGTTGGGTATCTGGATCAGCATACGGCTCTGGAAAAGGGAATGACCATCCGCGATGTGTTGAAAAATGCCTTCGCCCATCTCTTCGAGCTGGAGGAGAAGATGAATACCATCTGCGATCAGATGGGGGATGCTTCACCGGAGCTGTTAGAGAAATTGATGGATGAGCTGGGCACCATTCAGGATACCTTGACCATGCATGATTTTTATATTATCGATTCTAAGGTTGAGGAGATTGCCAGGGCTTTGGGGTTAGAAGGCCTTGGATTGGACCGGGATGTGACGGACTTGAGCGGTGGACAGCGTACCAAGATTCTGCTGGGCAAGCTGCTGCTGGAGAAACCAGATATCCTGCTTCTCGACGAGCCCACCAACTACCTGGATGCCGAGCATATTGCGTGGCTGAAACGATATCTGCAGGAATATGAAAATGCATTTATTCTGATTTCTCATGATATTGACTTCCTCAACAGCGTTGTGAATCTGATTTATCACATGGATAATCAGGAGCTAAACCGGTATGTGGGAGATTATGATAAATTCCAGGAGGTCTACGCGGTTAAGAAGGCCCAGAAAGAGGCCGCTTACCACAGGCAGCAACAGGAAATCCACGAGCTAAAGGATTTTGTGGCCAGAAACAAAGCCCGGGTCTCCACCAGAAACATGGCTATGTCACGTCAGAAAAAGTTGGATAAGATGGATCTGATTGAACTATCCAGGGAGAAGCCAAAGCCGGAATTCAACTTTAAAACTGCCAGAACCCCCAGTCGTTATGTTATGACGGCCGAAGACCTGGTGATTGGCTATGATGAGCCTCTCTCCTCTCCTCTGAACCTGGCCGTGGAACGGAATTCTAAAGTCGCGTTAATCGGCTCCAATGGAATCGGTAAAACCACCCTTCTCAAGAGTTTACTTGGGCTGATTCCTTCTCTTTCCGGCAAGGTTAATCATGGGGATTATCTGGAGATCGGATACTTTGAGCAGGAGACGCCAAAGAATAACCCCAACACCTGTATTCAGGAGATTTGGGAGGAATTCCCCTCTTATACACAGTATGAGGTACGTGCCGCCCTCGCCAAATGTGGGCTCACCACCAAGCATATCGAAAGTCTGGTCCGTGTCCTGAGTGGAGGAGAACAGGCAAAAGTACGTCTTTGCAAACTGCTGAACAGAGAAACCAACGTTCTTTTACTGGACGAGCCCACCAATCATCTGGATGTGGATGCAAAAGAGGAGTTAAAACGCGCTCTGAAAGAGTATAAGGGCACCATACTGATGGTCTGCCACGAGCCGGAATTCTATGAAGGTCTGGCTACCGATGTATGGGATTGCTCCAAATGGACAACGAAACTTTAAGAAACTTTTCACTCATCTATGATATGAAAAAGGCCTTCCAACAAGAAAAACGCTGAGTTAGGAGTTCAGCGTTTTTTCTTATCGGAAGGCCTTTCTTATGCCCTGGGAAATTCTTATAAGTCAGACTTTCCTATACTTACATATTAACCTTATAGGTGCCGCCATTCAAGATCTCTATATCCGCACTATAGAATGCCCTGGCCGCTTCTATCAGGTATTCTGTATCTTTCACTCCACTGGTTTCATAGGGTGAATGCATGGCCAGCTGAGGCAGTCCAATATCAGCCATATGAACGGAAACCTGCCCATTGGAGATATTTCCAAGGGTAGAGCCTCCCGGTATATCCGAACGATTCACATATGTCTGACAGGGAACATTTGCGCTGCGGCAGATAGATCTGAATACCGCTGCGCTGGTACCGTCTGTTGTATATTTCTGACTCGCATTAAACTTCAATACAATCCCGCCGTTGATATAGGGACGGTTGCTGTCATCTGTTTTATCCTGATAGTTTGGGTGAACACTGTGTCCGTTATCCGCAGACAACATAAAGCTGGAGGCAATCGCACGTAGATACCCTTCTCTGTCCTTGCCTAAACAACCTGCGATTCTTTCCAGAGTATCTTTCAGGAAGGTAGATGCCGCTCCCTGACGGGTCAGGCTTCCCACTTCCTCATTATCCAACACACAGTGCACCATCACGTGATCCTGGTTTTCGCTTGCCAGCAGGGCTTTCAGAGAGGCAAATGCACATTGGAGGTCATCCAGTCTGCCGCTGGATACAAACTCTTCCTCAGCGCCCCAGATTGATCCCTTTGTCCGGTTATAGAGGTAGATATCCATCCCCAGAACCGCCTCAGGGGATACGCCTGCCGATTCACCGAGAATCTTCATCAGAGAGCCTTTCGTTCCCGCACCGCCCAACAGAGGCAGTAAATCCACCTGAGGATTATAGACATAACCTTCGTTGGCTTTTCTGTCCATATGAATGGCAAGGCTGGGGATCATGACTAAATCCCTGTCCACATTCACAAGATGTGTTACGATCTTGTCTTCTTCTTGTACCAGCAGCCGGCCGGCCAGGGACAGGGGGCGGTCAAACCAGGGAGCCATAAGCATTCCCCCGTATTTCTCCACATTCAACTTCACAAATTGCTTCTCCACTTCGATCTCCGGATTTTCTTTTAACTTAAAGGTGGGAGAATCGCTGTGGCTGGCGATAATCTGAAAACTTTTCATCTCATTGGCAGGAATCGTAAACGCAATTACCGAAGACCCATTGCGTGTCACGTAATACTTCCCTCCAGCCTGAAATTCCCAGGCCTCCTCCTCATACAAATGACGAAAGCCCGCCGCTTCCAGCTCCCGGGACATGGTGTCAATTGCGTGAAAGCTACTGGGACTCTTTTCTATAAATTTAATCAGTTCTTCTGCTGTCTGTCTGCTCATCGTCTGTCTCCCATAAAGAACAACGCTACCGTTCCCGGGCCAGCATGGGCTCCGATGGTGGATCCAATGGTATTCATCATAATGGTTTTTACCGATGGATATTGTTTTTTCACCAGTTCTGCAACGTAGGCTGCATCTTCTTCACAATCTCCATGACTGATGTAGATCACATCATTTTGATCCCGGTAACTTCCCACACGTTCTTCCATCATGTCCACCAGAGACTGTAGCGCTTTTTTCCGGCCTCTTGCCTTGCTCAGCAAGATTAGACGGCCTTCATTGTCAACATGTAACATTGGTTTGATATTAATCATGGTGCCAAGGACTGCGCTTACCTTGGAGACACGTCCACCTCTGTGGAGATGCATCAAATCATCTACCGTGAATACGTGGCAAAGATTCAATTTGTGCTCTTCCAGCCACTTGGCCGCCTCATCCAGACTGCTGCCCCCCTCTTTTAATTCCAAAGCCTTCTGAAGGATCAATCCCTGGCCCATAGAGGCACAAAGGGTATCCACCACGATAATCTTATACTGGGGATTTTCCTCCATCAACTCTTTTGCCGCCAGCCGGCAGCTATTATAAGTACCGCTTAAGCCGGATGAAAAGGAAACATGAAGAATTTCCTTTCCCTCTTCCAGCATAGGCAGCCATGCTCTTTTAGCATCTTCTGTATTTACCTGGGAGGTAGTTGGCATAGAACCACTTCTCATACGGGAATAGAATTCTTTTGCCTCAATATCATGTTCTTTATTATATACCATACCGTCCAGTGTACAAGGAAGATACATGAATTCAACCTTATTCTCTGTATAGTATTCGTACGGCATATCACAGGTATTCTCTGTTGTTATCGCATAGTCTTTCATAACCACTATCCGCCCTCCTTTGATTTTATTATGTCTATTTATCAGTATGACTTAGGTGTTCATATAAAGTTAGGATACCACATCAAAGCGGCTCCTGCAATCCCTACATCAGAAGGCTTTATTGCTGTTTTAAGATTTCCTGCGCCTTAATTAACTGCACATCCTCCGCCGCATCTTCCGGCAGATCAATCTCGACATCTGGGGTGATTCCCTTGCCATTGATATTGTTGCCCTTGGGGGTAAAATAATGCGAAACAGTCAGTTTCACCGCCCCCCCATTCCTTAGCCGGAAGGTATCCTGGACCACGCCTTTTCCATAAGTGACCGTGCCCACAATCGTCCCAATTCCATAATCCTGCACCGCCCCGGCGAAGATCTCGGAAGCACTGGCAGAGCTGCTGTTAACCAATACCACCAGAGGAATATCAATGGGTGTTTCACCGTCACAGGTCTGTTCCTTACGGTTTCCATCCTTATCTTCCGTGTATACAATCAGCCCTTCCGGAAGTATCTGCCTTAAGGTATCACAAACTCCTGACACCAGTCCGCCTGGATTGCTTCTCAAGTCAATAACCAGGCGTTCCATCTTCTGATCCTTCAAGTTCTTATAGGCAGCGCTAAACTGCTGAGCCGTAACACCGGTGAATTCAGAGATCCTGATATAACCAATCTGATCCTCCAACATACTGCCTGTGACAGAGATGGATTCCACCTCTTCTATTGTCATATCCACGGTAAAGGATTGCTCCTCTCTTTGCAAGGTCATGGAGACACTCTCCCCTTCTTTGGTCTCCTGTATTAGCTTCACCACCTCCGCGGTAGACAATGTAGTGACGTCTTTCTCTCCTACTTTAACCAAGATGTCTCCGACCTGGATTCCCGCCTTTGCAGCCGGCGTATTCTCATAACAGGCTTCTATTACGATATCACCTTCTTCGTTCTTGATGATACCCACCCCTATACCAGAATAATGGCCATTGGCAGACTGCATAATCTTCTCAAATTGCTCCTGGGTATAATAGGTGGAATACTTGTCGCCTAGCCCTGCTACCAGACCCGCACACATGTATTCCGTCAATTCCTCATCATCGACCTCTCCGAGATACACTTCATCGATCATTCGATAAATATCGGCAATCTTGGCCTTTGCTCCAAACTCCGTGGGATTCATCTCTTTCCCAATCACATAGTCCCAGTTTTTCACTAAAAACAAGGCACACATCATTCCAATCGTAAATAGAATGCCCAGTAGAAATCCTTTTAATCCACTGTATGATTTCTTATTATCGTCCATATTCATTCCTCATAACAACGAGCTGCCTTCAAAACCACATGATCTGGAATTGAGACAGCTCGCATACTATATTTACTATGTTATCCTCAGCCATTTGGGCTTCAATGGAAACCTGTGTCAGACTTTCAGATGTTTACGAATCGTAAAGAGACTACCGACAAGACCTATTCCCATACCAAGAATCAGTCCAACCGGCAACAATGTCTGGAACACCTGGTTTACCGGCAGCAGACCATTCATAAAGTCCGCCAGCATATGGAATTTATCCAAAACATATTTGATTGCCTTGTTATAAATCAAATACAAGGCTCCCAACGGAATCGCGGCTCCTACCACACCAATCAATATACCTTCCATAAGGAACGGCAATCGTACAAATAGGTTCGTGGCCCCGATCAGTTTCATGATTCCAATCTCTTCCTTACGTACTGAGATACCAACCGATACCGTATTACTGATCAGGAAGATGGAAACTCCCAGCAGGATTCCGATAATCACGATGGATACGTATCCTACCAGCCTGTTGACCGTACTCAATGTCTTGACAGCTTCTTCCGACTGATTGACCTCACGGACACCAGGGAGAGAAGTGATAAAGGTTTTCAAACCGCTCTGGTCTTCTACCTTCTTAACATAAACCTCATAACTTGCGGAATTGGCAAGGGGGTTATCTTTCTTGAACCCTTCCGCCAGATCCGGATTATTCTTAAAGTATCTTTCCTGATAACGCTTCCATGCCTCATCGGCCGACACATACTTAACCTCTTTTACATCTTCCCGGGCTTCAATCTGATCACCGATTTCATCGATGGTGGCCTGATCCGTTCCCTCTGTAAAGAAGACCGTCATGGAAACGCCTTCCTCTACGCTTTTGATGATATAGTTAAAGTTCATAACCAAGGAAAAAAACAATCCAAACAGGAAAATACAGGCTCCCATCGTAGCAACAGATGCGATGGAGAACATCTTATTTCTCCAGATGTTTTTGATACCTTGTTTGATACTATAGCCAATCGTACTAATCCTCATGGTATACACCCTCTTCTTCGTCACTTACAACGACGCCTTTCCGCATGCGGATTACTCGCTTTTTCATGGAGTTTACAATCTCCCGATTATGAGTAACAACGAGTACGGTGGTACCACGTGCATTAATCTCTTCTAGTAGTTTCATGATCTCGCTGGAGTTCTTGGGATCCAGATTACCAGTTGGCTCATCCGCAAGCAGAATATCTGGCCGGTTGACCAAAGCCCTGGCCAGGGCCACACGCTGCTGCTCCCCTCCTGATAATTCTTTGGGCCGTGATTTATACTTCTCAGCAAGCCCAACCAGGGTCAATACCTCTGGCACACGTTTCTTAATCACACGATTAGGTTTTTCTATTACTCGCTGTGCAAATGCAACATTCTCATAGACATCCCTGTCTTTTAAAAGACGGAAGTCCTGAAACACAACGCCTACACCACGACGGTACTTGGCTATTTTTCTGCGTTTCATCTTGTTCAGCATCTGGCCGTTCACCTTGATGGTTCCGGTGGTAGGTTCCAGTTCTTTCAACAGAAGCTTAATCAATGTGGATTTTCCGGATCCACTGTTGCCAACGATAAATACAAATTCCCCTTTTTCTATGTGTAAGGACATGTCATCGATGGCCGGCTGGCCTTTGTCATAACTCTTACTTACACCATCTAACGTAATCATTATATTCCTCCTCTGTAACTCTTAACCACAGATGCTCCCCTCTGACAGTTACCTGATGCCCAACCCTTACGGCATCTCTATTATCCGCTATAGAATTCTGGGCAGGTCAACGGGAGAACTCATCAATATTCAAGAGTCTCCATGTACTTCATATACCTTACCACCATCAGCGCAATCTTGAAGGTTATAGCATCTTCAAATACGCGAAGATCCAGACCGGTGCTCTTCTGTAATTTATCCAAGCGGTATACGAGTGTATTTCTATGAATATAAAGTTGTCTGGAAGTCTCGGATACATTCAAGCTGTTCTCAAAGAACTTATTAATGGTAGTTAATGTTTCTTCGTCAAAATCGTCCGGAGACTTATCTGCAAAAATCTCTTTGATAAACATCTTACAAAGAGGTATTGGCAGCTGATAGATCAAACGGCCAATTCCCAGAGAACTATAGGCAATCACATCTCTTTCATCAAAGAAAATCTTGCCCACATCCAAAGCCATACGCGCTTCTTTGTAGGAACGAGACACTTCTTTTAGTTCTTTGACGATGGTACCATATGCGATATGGGTTCTATGGCTTTCATCTCTTCCAATGGTGTCCAGAACGGAAACCGCAATTTTGTTCATCTGCTCATAGTCATCATTTTCAGAAAGTTCTTTTACGATGATGATATTTTTCTCATCCACCGCCGTGATGAAATCCCCTGACTTATTACCGAAGAGATTTCTAACATTCTCAAGGGTGCCGCGGTCTTTATCCGGATTGCTCTCCAGTATGAATACTACTCTGCGGACATCCACATCGATATGAAGTTTCTTGGCGCGGTTATAGATATCCACCAAAAGCAGATTGTCAAGAAGCAGGTTCTTGATAAAATTATCCTTATCGAACCGCTCTTTATAAGCCACCAACAGATTCTGGATCTGGAATGCAGCCATCTTCCCAACCAGGAAGATATCTTCATTGTCGCCTTTTGCAATCAATACATACTCCAATTGATGCTCGTCATATACCTTAAAAAATTGATAATTCTTCATAGACTGAGAATCAGCCTGTGACTGGGCAAAGTTTGCCACCTCACCCTTACTGATCTCCGCTTCAGGAAATGTGGCTACTAAAATATTGCCTTCAACATCTGTCACAGCCAGTTCGGCTCTGGAGATATTTTTTATCCCTTCGATTGTATTTTGCAGTATTTGATTCGAAATCATAACTTATCCCTCTTTCGATTATATAGTAATGAGCAACTATTAAATCTAATCATAGTTACTGCTTTGCGATGCACACAAAATGCAATGACCTTGTATTCTGGCGCCGAATTACATCTCGCGGGACATCGTATCTAATAGTTACACTAATGATACCATTTCCCCATTATGATATACTCTTACATTTTAATACAAAATAGACAAAAAATAAAGAGTAAATGTTACAAATGTTACATTCTTTTAATATTTAGGGCTTTCAATAAAGCCTTCCCCCAGGACTTCCCTTGCATCCGTCACTATGACGAAGGCATTGCTGTCTAAATTCATCACAATATCCTTCAATTGTACAAGTTGTTTCTTTCCCACCACACAGTAAAGCATGGTACGGCTGTTTCCGGTGTACATTCCTTTGGCGGTAATCCCGGTCACCCCGCGATTCACCCCAATCATCACAGCCTGGGCAACCTCATCTGGCTTCTCCGTTATAATGTATGCAACTTTGGAAAAATGCAGACCTTCGATTAAGGTGTCGGAAACCTTGGTAACCACCACAATAGCGATTACCGCATAAAGAGCCTTCGAGATACCAAATACAAAAGCACCGGACACAACGACCATGGCATCCACCACCTGCATGATCTGGGCAATGGTATAATGTCTTACTTTCTGCTGTATCAGCGCAGCGACCATATCTGTTCCGCCCGTAGTTGCATGGCCTATAAATACAAGCCCGATCCCCACTCCCTGCAAAGCCCCTCCAAAAATCGAAGAGAGCAACAGGTCATCAGGGGTTAGTGATATCTCTGGAATCAAATAGAGCCAAACTGACAAGGAGACCGCCCCCAACAGCGTCTTTCTCAAAACCTTTACCCCTTGCATTTTGAAACCAATTAAAAACAACGGTATATTCAATACCGTCGTCGTAATCCAGAGCGGTATTCCCTGATCCACCAAAGGCTCGGTTAAAGATTTGATTACAATTGCCAAACCTGAAAAACCACCGGTTACCAGCCCCGCCGGATCTAAGATGGCATTGATGGCTAAGGCCATCAGTGCCGTTCCGGCCACAATCAGCAGATAATCCCTATAATGGCTTCTCATCTTTACTGATTCAATCATAATTTTCCCACTCTTTTCACTATAATTTCAAGATTCAGATTCAACATGATGCCCGGATACTAAATGCCGGCTTCTTTGCCTTCATTATATTTGGCCACCATTCGTTTGAATGCGTTCTTCTTTAATAGTGTGCTCCACCAGCTGACTTTTAATCCTGCATCTGTTTGAATATTGGGGTGTTCTCCCAGACAAAACCAGATTTTGCTGTTGAGCTGACTACGATTTTCAATGGCGAGCCTATCCTGCCTGTGTCCTTGAAGTCCGCTCACAATTACATCGACGGTCAAACTGTTAATCTCATTCATAACACCCTCAGCCGGAGTGTCATCCTCGACTACAGCGCCGCCTACAATCTCGATACCAGGATATGCATCCTGCAGATATGTCCGCAGACCTTCTACTTCTTCCTTTGTTTCCCCCAGCACAAAGAGCCGCTCCTGCTGTTGAATCATATACCAGAAAAAACGAGCGATGAATTCATTCTCTTCCACCTCTTCCGCTATCTGGCCCTCCTGGATGCCGGCTGCTTTCAGCACTTCGCTCTCGCCTATCACAGTCAGATCCATCTCCTCCAGATATTGCTTCCAGGTAGGATCTTCGGCGGCCAGCAACAAGGTATTCATCGTTACTATCCCCACCGTATCCATACGGTCGTTCTTCATCATTTCAGCAATCCGCTCCATGGACGTTGCCACATTATAATAGTCAATATGCACTCCTAATATGTCAATCTTGTCGCACATAAGCCTCACTTTCCTGGGACTGCCTAAGCCTTCCCCTTTATTGCTGCCACGTAACGCTTCAGAAATGTACCTGAAGACGCCTGTCTTAAATATGGCATTCTGACTTATTATATCAGAAAACCTAAAAAAATTCAAGAAAACAGCACAGAACTCCTGCTAACTACGCATTCTGTTCTGTACTGTTTCTATGATACCTAGATACATAATGGAATATTATACTTCAAAAATCAAATCACCGTAGGAAGGCATCGGCCACATCTCTTTATCCACGATCATCTCCAGCTTATCCACCGGCTCACGCAGTTCGTTCATCGCGGGCATCACCACATCATGATAGTATTTGGCACACTCCTCGCCTTCTTCCATACAGCAGGCTCTGCCATCCACATCTTTGAGCTTACTCAATGCGGCATGGGTCTCTTTTAACAAGGCCGATGTCTCTGCCAGAAGCTCTGTTTCCACGCTTACTTCAGAAACTCCTGCTGCCTGAATAGCATTGATGGATTCAGCCAGATTTCTGGCATATTTGATGACTGAAGGTATAATCTGCTTTGCAGTAATATCTATCATGGCCTTCGCTTCGATATTGATGGTTTTCGCATAATTTTCATATTGCACTTCCGCTCTGGATTCCAGCTCCGCCTTGGTAAACACACGGAATTTCTCAAACATGGCAACAGACTCTTCTTTGGTTAGTTCCGGAATGGAGTCAACCATAGATTTGATATTGGGAAGGCCTCTTCTCTCTGCCTCCTCAACCCATTCCTCAGAATAACCATTTCCATTGAAGATTACTCTCTGATGTTCGCTCAAGTTATCCTTAATCACATCGTGTATCGCCTCTTCCAGGTTATCTGACGCTTCCAGTTTGTCGCAGGCATCACAGAATGCTTCCGCCACAATCGTATTAAGCACCGTATTCGGCGCACCGATGGAATCCCTGGAACCCACCATACGGAACTCAAACTTATTGCCGGTGAATGCAAAGGGAGAGGTACGGTTACGGTCTGTGGCATCCTTGGCTAAATCAGGAAGGGTTCTAACTCCTGTGTGTAACTTGCCGCCCTTCTTGCTGCTGGTTGCATTACCGGTGCTGATCAACTGCTCAACCACATCCTCCAGCTGTTCGCCCAGGAAGATGGAAATAATTGCCGGAGGTGCTTCATTGGCCCCCAGGCGATGGTCATTCCCCGGGTCAGCCGCCGATTCACGGAGCAGCCCTGCGTGTCTGTCCACTGCGCTGATGATGCAGCTAAGTACTAATAGGAACTGAATGTTCTCATGTGGTGTTTTACCTGGCTCCAGCAGATTAATTCCGTTATCTGTGGTAAGGGACCAGTTATTATGTTTTCCTGAACCATTGACGCCTGCAAAAGGCTTTTCATGAAGCAGGCATTTCATTCCGTGCTGACATGCCAGTCTTTTCAAGGTCTGCATGATGATCTGATTATGATCCACGGCGATGTTGGCCTCTGCATAGATCGGAGCCAGTTCGTGCTGTGCAGGAGCCACCTCATTATGCTGTGTCTTAGATGCCACGCCAAGCTTCCAAAGCTCTGTGTTTACATCCTTCATATATCCTGCAATACGCTGACGGATGGTTCCAAAGTAATGATCATCCATCTCCTGTCCTTTTGGCGGCATTGCGCCAAACAGGGTTCTTCCGGTATAAATCAAGTCTTTTCTCTGGAGAAACTTCTCAGCATCCACCAGAAAATATTCCTGCTCCGGTCCCACAGAAGGTGTCACCTTCCGGGATGTGGTATTGCCAAACAACTTCAGCAGGCGCAATGACTGTGCGTTAATCGCTTCCATTGAGCGAAGCAGAGGAGTCTTCTGATCCAAGGCCTCACCTGTATAGGAACAGAAAGCGGTCGGAATACAAAGGGTGGCACCGGCCGCATCCTGGCGGACGAATGCCGGGGATGTGAAATCCCACGCCGTATATCCTCTTGCTTCGAAAGTGGCACGAAGTCCTCCGGAGGGGAAGGAAGATGCATCAGGTTCTCCCTTGATCAGTTCCTTACCTGAAAAACTCATCAGGACTTTTCCGTTCTCCATCGGAGCAGTGATAAATGAATCATGTTTTTCAGCGGTAACTCCTGTCAATGGCTGAAACCAATGTGTATAATGGGAAGCTCCTTTTTCAATAGCCCACTCTTTCATCTCATGAGCAATGACATCAGCTGTATCAAGATCTAGTTCCTCACCATTTGCAATTGCCTCTTTTAATTTCTTGTAAACCTTTTTCGGCAGGCGTTCTTGCATAACTGAATCATTAAAAACGTTTTCTCCAAAAATTTCTGCTGCGTTTACAAAATCTCCCATAACCCTATCCTTTCCTCTCTCTGAGATTTGCGTATCGACCGTAAGCTTCCCGGAAGGTTTCCTCATAAAATGACAAAACTTTTCACAAAAAAGGGCATTCCACACCAAAAGTAGAACGCCCTTGTCTATCACCTCATACGCATATATGGAATTGTTTTTCCAACTGATATAAAGATACCGCAAATCTGAAAAAAACGCAAGTGATTTTTTTGTCGCAATATACATTTCGTGCTTTTATCTAAATCTACCAAATTCTTAATAGATTATTGAACATAATACACAAAGTGTAAGATTGTCAAATTCAGGCTTTTCCAATGGATCCGAAAAGTTCCATCTTCTCTTTTACAGTGGCTTTGATAGCCTCTACACCTGGTGCAAGAAGTTTACGAGGATCGTATCCTTTTCCCTGCAGATCCTTGCCTTCTTCGATGTACTTACGTGTAGCTGCTGCAAAAGTCAGCTGACACTCTGTATTAACATTGATTTTGGAAACTCCCAAATCAATTGCTTTCTTAATCATATCTTCGGGAATGCCTGTGCCTCCATGGAGAACCAGCGGCATATCTCCTGTCAGCTGCTGTACGCCATCCAAAGTCTCAAAGCTTAAGCCTGCCCAGTTTTCCGGATATTTACCATGTATATTTCCAATTCCTGCTGCTAACATGTCCACGCCAAGGTCAGCAATCATTTTGCATTCCTGAGGATCGGCACATTCACCAGCACCTACAACACCGTCTTCTTCTCCGCCGATAGACCCTACTTCTGCCTCCAGAGATAAGCCCTTCTCAGCACATACCTGAACCAGCTCTTTTGTCTTTGCCACGTTCTCTTCGATCGGATAGTGAGAACCATCGAACATGATGGATGAGAATCCAGCCTCAATGCACTTATAACAAGCTTCATATGAACCATGATCCAGATGCAGAGCAACGGGTACAGTGATATTCAGTTCATCAATCATGTTTTTAACCATGGCTGTAACAGTCTTATATCCTGTCATATACTTTCCTGCGCCCTCGGAAACACCCAGAATAACTGGAGATTTTAATTCCTCAGATGTAAGCAGAATCGCTTTTGTCCACTCTAGATTATTGATGTTGAATTGACCCACTGCATAATGACCTGCTTTTGCTTTTTGTAACATTTCTTTTGCTGATACTAACATTGGTCTTTACCTCCTAAATAGATTTGCAACCATCCGTCCTTGAAAGGAATCCGAATCGTCACTATTTTCTATACCTGCATTTATCTGATGCTTGTATAATTATAACCCACTTTTACTCTTTTGCCAACTGAAAATAACTTTCTTTCCCCCATTTGGCCGGAAAGCTTCAATTCTCAAGCACAAAGGCCATAGCATCCCTCCCAAAACCGGATAAACCGCTCTTGAGCAGTAATGCTATGGCCCTATCAGGTGCCTAAATATTGTCCTGATTAATAATCAGGTCAAGTGCATGCTTTTTATTCTCAATTCTAACAAAGCTGTGATCTCCTCCGAACTCCCCATCCAGGGTCCAGGCAATCTCCTGGCGGGATTCTATCTGAATCCAGTCGGCCTTAAAATTGTCGATCAACTCTGTCTTATCTTCCCCACTTACCAGTGAGGTTATGATTTCATTTAATTCTATAGGATTCTTCGGCTTCCGGATCAGGGTAACCTCAAACAGGCCATCATCCAGTTCCACGCCTGGTCCAATGATGTTTTTAAAGCCTCCGACGGAACGGGCATTGGTAATCATACCGTAAATATATTCCCCTTCCATAGACGCATCCCTGGTATCCACCTTCAGCCAGTAGGTGGGCACATTGAATATCCGCTTCGTCCCTTCCAACAGATAGGCCAGATGGCCTAATACATTCTTCAGGTTCTGATCTGTCTCATAAGAAACATCGGTAAAGATCCCGAAGGCGGCGATGTACACGAAATTCGTCTTATTAAACACTCCTACATCACAGGAATACAATCTCCCATCGATGATATCTTTGGCCGCCTGAACCATGTTCTTGGATATCTTCAGACTGTTAGCAAAGTCGTTGGTACTGCCCGCAGGTATATATCCAAGAGGTATTTGGACTTCAGCTGCCATAAGGCCATTAACCACCTCATCCAAAGTTCCGTCTCCCCCGCTGCACACCACCAGATCCATTTCTGGTGCCAATTCCCTGGTTTTTACATATCCATCCTGAGCCCTTTGGGTTGGATGGACAATCACTTCATACCCACCTTTTACAAAGATATCTATGATCTCGAACAGTTTGGTACGAATCTGTCCCTTCCCGGCCCTTGGATTAAATATGAACAACAGCTTTTTCTTCTCCATAGTATAAACTCCTTGAAACGTCCTCTTGTAATAATTTTACCGTATTCCCACAAAAGATGCAAGATGCTATAAAGTACTACAACAGCACAGGGTAAAGCGGCCTACAAACTTTGCGCGCCAGATGCACTTTCCACTTGCATCCGTGCGCCTCCCCCGGAGGGTTTTATATCATAGGAAAGAGGATTTTCCTATGATATAAAAAAAAGAGTGAACCTCTGCCAAAGCAATGCTTCCGTTCACTCTTTTGACTCAATGATATTCTATCTTATAGATACTCGTTGAATCTTAACTGCCGGATTATACTAACTCAATCAGTACTTCCATAGCAGCATCGCCCTTACGCTGTCCGATTTTTACGATACGTGTGTATCCACCATTACGGTTCGTATACTTAGGAGCGATTTCGTCGAACATCTTAGAAACCATGTCAACTTCTTTCGTATTTTTCTTTTTACCTTTGTTCTCACTGGGAACTTCGGTTACCGGATAAAATACTTTCATCATCTGGCGGCGTGCATGAAGTCTGGAAGCTGCATCTTTTTTGATTTCTTTCTGCACTTCATCGTATACGGTAACTTTCTTACCATCTACAACTTCTTTCACTCTCTTGCCATCAGAATCTTTTTTCGGAACCTTAGCTGTTACGGTTACGGTTTCGAAATTATCTTTTTCACGTACTGCCAGAGCAATCATACCTTCTGCAATCTTGCGGATTTCTTTTGCCTTGGTCTCAGTTGTACGGATTTTTCCATGATATAACAGATTGGTTACCTGGTTTCTGAGTAACGCTTTTCTCTGGTCAGATGTTCTGCCGAGTTTTCTATACTTTGCCATTATTATTTCCTCCATTTGTGGAACACTGTATCATGCTTCTTCGGTCTTACTGGTACAGTGCTTAGATTCTACAAATATTCTCTGTCTTAAACACGCCGGTTATTGACAGTCTTATTACTGTTCGTCGCCAGGACTCAGCTGTAATCCCAGCTCTTTTAATTTTGCAAGTACTTCTTCCAGTGATTTACGACCCAGGTTACGGACCTTCATCATATCCTCAGAAGTCTTATTGCAAAGTTCTTCCACCGTATTAATACCAGCACGTTTTAAGCAGTTATAAGAACGAACGGACAGTTCCAGTTCGTCGATATTCATCTCCAGAACCTTCTCTTTTTCGTTGTCCTCTTTTTCTATCATAACTTCCGCTGTCTTAGCGTTCTCCGAGAGATCGATGAACAGCTTCAGATGCTCACTTAAAACTTTTGCTGCAAGGCTGACTGCCTCATCCGGATCAAGAGTACCTTTGGTATATACGTCCAAAGTCAACTTGTCAAAATCAGTGATCTGGCCTACGCGGGTGTTTTCTACGGTAAGATTCACACGTTCTACCGGTGTATAGATCGCATCTACTGCAATCACACCGATTGGCATGTCATCTGTCTTGCCTTTATCTGCACTCACATAGCCTCTGCCCTTGGTGATGGTCAGTTCCATGTAGAGCTTGCTGTCAGGTCCGCCATTAAGGTGAGCGATTACCTGATCAGGGTTCATGATTTCGATGTCCTGATCCACCTGAATATCAGATGCTTTAACTATGCCTTCGCCCTCAAACTCGATGTATGCGACTTTGGCTTCGTTAGTCTCACTTGTATTCTTAATAGCGAGGCTCTTCAGATTCATGATAATCTCTGTAACATCTTCCTTCACGCCCGGAATAGAGCTGAATTCGTGCAGTACGCCCTCGATTTTCACCTGGCTTACCGCAGCGCCCGGCAGAGATGAAAGCATAATTCTTCTAAGGGAATTACCCAATGTTGTACCGTAACCTCTTTCCAGCGGTTCTACTACAAATCTGCCGTACTTTTTGTCTTCAGAAATCTCTGTAATCTCAATTTTCGGTTTGTTAAAATCAAACACTCGAAAGCCCCTCCTTATAATATTGATTGGCTTGTTGCTATATTATAGATCTTCAATAGCGGATGGCCGCACCCCAATAACAGGAAAAGCGGGCACCGTGCCCCGCAAAGTTCCAGATACGTCCGCCGACGGACGATCTATGATTTTGCAAGGCTCTGATCCGCTGTTTCAGATTATTTAGAGTACAACTCGACGATAAGCATCTCATCTACAGGAACGTCAATCACTTCACGGGCAGGTACTTCTTTAACTGTTCCCTGAAGTGCATCCTGATTTGCATCCAGCCATTCCGGTACCAGACGTCCGCCTGTTACATCCAGAATGTCTTTATATCTCTGAGAGGTTTTTTTGCTCTCTCTGATTTCGATTACATCCCCTGCCTGAACCAGGTAAGAAGGAATGTTAACCTGTTTTCCATTAACCAATACATGCTTGTGGTCAACGATCTGTCTAGCTTCTCTTCTTGTTCTTGCATATCCAAGACGGAAGATTACATTATCCAGACGAAGCTCAAGAAGTGTCATCAGGTTTGCACCAGTCTGACCTGCCATCTTGTCTGCTTTCTTATAATAATTACGGAAAGGTTTTTCCAGTACTCCGTAAATGAATTTTGCTTTTTGTTTTTCTCTTAACTGAAGTCCGTACTCAGACATCTTTCTGTTTGCACGTCTTAACTGACGTGTGGACTTCTTATCAATTCCTAAATAAACTGGATCCATGCCCAGAGATCTACATCTTTTAAGAACCGGAACTCTATCTACTGCCATCGTTATGACCTCCTAATTAGACTCTTCTACGTTTTGGTGGGCGGCAACCATTGTGTGGTACCGGTGTTACGTCACGGATGCTGGTAACTTCCAGACCGCATGCCTGCAATGCACGGATTGCTGCTTCGCGTCCTGATCCAGGTCCCTTAACGAATACATCAACGACTTTTAAACCATGTACCAATGCTGCTTTGGTTGCAGTTTCTGCTGCCATCTGAGCTGCATAAGGAGTAGATTTCCTTGAACCTCTAAATCCAAGACCACCAGCACTTGCCCATGAAAGAGCGTTTCCAGCTGCATCTGTCAAAGTTACGATTGTATTATTGAAAGATGACTGGATGTGTGCCTGTCCGCGTTCAACGTTTTTCTTGACACGACGTTTTGTCGTTTTCTTTGTCACTTTAGCCATAATAAAAACTAACCTACACTTTCTTATATTTAATAGTTTCACAGTATCGAATTAATCTGTGTCTAATACAGCCAATCACTCAGCTGATTATTTCTTCTTGTTAGCAACAGTTCTCTTCGGTCCCTTACGAGTTCTAGCGTTTGTTTTAGTCTTCTGTCCACGAACAGGAAGTCCTTTTCTATGACGGATTCCACGATAGCATCCGATCTCCTGAAGACGCTTGATGTTCAGAGCGATTTCTCTACGTAAATCACCTTCTACAACCTGAGTCTCATCGATTACTGCACTGATTTTCTTAACATCATCATCTGTTAAGTCTCTGCAGCGAATGTCTGCATTCACTCCAGCTTCCTTTAAAATTCTTTCGGCACTTGTTCTACCAATTCCGTAGATATAAGTTAAGCCGATTTCTACACGTTTGTCTCTTGGTAAGTCTACACCAGCTATACGAGCCATGTACGTTTTCCTCCATTTTAATTAATATTTTCCTAATTGGGATACAGGTATGCATGTATCCAGTCGTGTGACGCACGACCGTTCCCTTCCACACGACGTTATGCGGAAGAGTATTAAGCAATATTATAAGGGATGTTACGCTTCGGCGCACATCCGCCGGAGGCATCCTGATTCCAACTCAAAATCAGGTCTCACTTTATAATATTAACAGAGAACAACACCTCCTGGTGGTTCATCTGCAGCCGCACTTAATAATTTGCGTTCAGTTATGTCCGTATCTTACGAACCGCTTCATAAAGCTTATCCCTGACGCTGTTTGTGTTTTGGATTCTCACAAATGATTCTGACACTACCTTTTCTTTTGATGACTTTGCATTTTTCGCAAATCGGTTTTACAGAAGATCTTACCTTCATGATGAATCCTCCTTTCTTAAACGTTAAAAAACATTAAGTTTCTACACTTTTGTTCAATTTTCCAGTGGGTTAGTCTAAAAAACCGCGCAAAAGGTCGCTTCATATTATATCATTGTGAATCAAGGAATGCAAGGACTTTTTCATTTTTTCTTCAAACCTTGGGCACTGAGATAGAAAAAGAGGCTGCCCGGTGTGAATTTCAAATTCACACCGGGCAGTCCCCTGATCATTTCTGGAATTATCTTCCGAACTGCATGTCGTTGTTTCCAGACTGTGTCTCAAACATCTCAAGCATGTTGATTGGATCGTTGTAATCTGCAATCCAGCCCTCACGTGCGAAGTCAAATGCTCCCTGTTTTCTTTCCTCCAGGAATACAGACCATTCACGTGTCTCAACATCCAAAGTGATTCCGATAGCTGCGAAATCCTGCTGGATAGCTTCACCAATCTTAACGTTACCCTCTGCATCATTGGTCAGGTAGGTCATGGTAATAGGAGTGCTTGCTGACAGCATGCCGCTTTCATCAAACTCATATCCTGCGCTCTTAAGCAGTTCAATCGCCTTTTCGGTATCTACTGTTGTAGGATCATAGTATCCAACGTTTGCTTCATCCGGATAGGTATAAGCATCATCATTCTCACGGAAATCACCGCCGTTACCATCCATCATACCGGTAGGTATAAAGGTGCTGGCAACTTCCTGATCAGCCTGTGCGATGGCATCTACAATGTACTGACGATCAATCAACAGAGTGAATGCCTGTCTCATGGCTTTCGCCTGCTCTACAGTCTTACCTTTGAAGAGATCACTGTTTACATTGAATCCACTATAGTAGGTTCCCAGATATGGAACTTTGTGGAACTCTTCGGTTTTCTTTGCATTTTCCATCTCATCTGTTGAGATGGTATCGATAAACTGAAGGGATCCATCTTTAAATGCATTGAATATTGCTGTGTCATCTGAACTCAGCATAAGCTCAACTTTTTCCAGAGTCACTTCATCCGCTCTAAAATAGTTTGGATTCTTCTCGTATGTCATGGACTCATTGTGCTTCCATTCTTTACAAACGAATGGGCCTGAGCTTACAAATCCAGCCTCTACGCACCATGCACCCGGGTTGGTATCCGCGTCTGGCGCTGATTCAACACTCTGCTGAGGTACAGGGAAGAAGGCAGGGAATGCACACAGATCAAGGAAGTATGCACAAGGTGCGGACAACTTAACCGTAAAGGTCTTGCCATCTTCTGATGCTTCTACATCCAAAGTCTCATCGTCTTTTCTGGCGATTCCGTCAGCCAGATAAGAATAATCTGCTCCTGTATTCGGATCTGCCATACGGTTCCAGCTATATGCTACATCCTCGGCATCCAGTTTCTCACCATCAGACCACTTCAAATCTTCCTTCATGGTGAATGTATAGGTCAGGCCATCCTCACTCATCTCATAGCTGTCTGCCAACTCAGGTACAAGCTCTCCGTCCTCATTATAAGCATACAGACCTGAGAATCCCAGAATTGCAAGGCAGGCTCCATCAACGGTAGAGTTCAGCGCCGGATCCAGTTTGTTCGGCTCGGAAGCAAACTGCAGAGACAGTTTATTGCCTGGTGCCTGAGCGAATGCTACATATTTGTATCCGAACATATTTGCATAAAGACCGGTTACATCGGTGCTTTGCATATAAACATCATTGTAATAATACAGCGGAATCACTGCCCAGGTATCCATTAAGATATCCTCTGCCTGATGCATCATCTCTTCACGCTTTGCAAGGTCAGTCTCTTTCTTAATATCAGCAATTAGGGCGTCGTACTCCTCCCATGCAGGTGCCGCTTCGCTGGATGGGCCATGATCTCCTGAAGCTTCAGAAGTCCCCTCCGCAGAAGTACCACTTTCTGATTTACTACTTTCTGATTTTGCACTGCTGCTGTTATCGTTTGAACCACATGCGGCAAGAGAGCCGAAAACCATGGTTGACGCCAGAAGCACTGCTACTAAACGCTTTTTCATTTACATCTCCTCCTTTATTTCTTATTCATGACATACTAGCCATATCTTTAGATTATAACTCAAGTTGTATAAAAAGAAAAGTCATTAAGTTACTTTGATGCAGTATTCCCACAAAACTCTGCTTATTTATTCCAACAGGCAACCAAATGTCCATCGCCCCGGTCAGTCAGCTGCGGACACTCCTTGGCGCATTGTTCCGTAGCATACTTGCAGCGTGTCCGGAAGGCACAGCCACTTGGCATATGCAGTGGGCTGGGAACATCCCCTTCCAGGATAATCCTATGTCTTTCCTTAGCCATCTTAGGGTCCGGATATGGAACCGCACTCAGCAGAGACTGGGTATAAGGATGTACCGGATTGCCGTTCAGCTCGTCCGCATCCGCAATCTCCACAACCCTTCCCAGATACATTACCGCTATACGGTCCGAGATATGATGTACCACCAGGAGGTCATGGGCGATAAACAGATAGGCAACGCCTAACTTTTCCTGTAATTCCTCAAACATATTGATTACCTGTGCCTGTATGGAAACATCCAGGGCACTGACCGCCTCGTCACAGACGATAAAGCGTGGGTCTGTGGCCAATGCTCTTGCGATACCGATACGTTGACGCTGGCCTCCGGAAAATTCGTGGGCATATCGGGTTGCATGCTCGGCATTGAGCCCAACCAGCTCCATCAGCTCAAGAATCTTATCTCTTCGGTCACCCTTGGAATCATATAATTTATGAACATCCAGGGGCTCTCCGATA
>DVNN01000224.1 GCA_018714325.1 Candidatus Pelethocola excrementipullorum | reverse complement strand
CAGCGGTTTTCCACCGCATATCGATTCCCATAATGTATCGACTCAATCATGTCCAGGCATTGCATGAATTTGGCGCTCCAAGCTTCCTCTTTATTCAGAATCATCTGCAGCAGTTCCTGATACAAAACCTTGTAGTCTTCAAAGGAATGGGAATATTCCTTGCTGGCTATCTGATCATATAAGATAAGATTTTTAGGTTCAAAGAAATACATGCCAAGGGCAAATTTAGCCGTTTTATATGCGTATTTAATATCTTTTTCCTCAGTGACGGCCTTTCCCAGTCCGACTGCGATTTTTACATGATAGGTTTCCCGGGCAATGGACTGCATCTGTTTCAGAATATCCGCTAAACTTTTTTTATCATTCCCTTTTGGTAAAACCAGAATCAATTTACTGCTTACACCATCCCTTTTTATGACAGTCCCCAGCTTATTTGTCTTCAAGTAATCTCGAATCTGTCTGAAAAGACCAAAGCGCAGTAGTTTCAACTTATTATTATCTTGTATCTCCTCTATGGATTCGAAGGCAACTTTATAGCATACGCCTACGAAAACCTTGTCTCTAAGGTCAATCTCTAGTTCACGGAGACGGTTTCTTAGAGTCTCTGATTCATCCTTACTCTCCAGTTCCTGCGTCTCTTCCTCCTCCCAGGCGTCTATGGAGTTGGCTCTTAAGATGCTTTTCTTAGCCTTCAGGATTGCTCCTTCCAACTCCTCACTTCTAACCGGTTTAATCAGATAATCGATGGCCCCACACTTAATCGCCGCCTGAGCATAGGCAAATTCCTGATGTCCGCTTAAGAAGATTACTCTGGTATCTTTATAATGCTCATGTACATGCCGGATCACATCGATGCCACTCACTTTGGGCATCGCTATATCAGATACGACAATGTCAGGACGAAGTGTTTCAATCATGGTTAACAGCTCCGCTCCGTCGACGGCCTCTCCAACAATAGTTGCATTTACCGCTTTCCAGTCAATCAGCTTTCTTAACCCTTTGATAATAAGGGGCTCATCATCTGCTATTACAACTTTATACATTTAGTTTTCTCCTATAATTACTGGCATCGTGTATTTTATAATGGTTCCAATTCCTTCGTAACTACTGATTGTAATTCCATAATCCTCTCCATAAATCATCTTGATCCTGTCATAAACATTCTTCAGCCCTATGCTTTCCCAGGTAGAACCCGTTCTCTTTCCCGGCTCAGAACTCTCTAAGAGGGCATATAGCTCATCCACCCTTTCCTGGGTGAATCCCACGCCATCGTCCATTACGGTTATCTCCAACAAATTCCCGCTTTTCTCCGCTGAAATTTCAACTCTCCCGCGCCCTGCCTTAGGCCTTAATCCATGATTCACTGCATTTTCCACGGCAGGCTGTAAGATCAGCCGCGGGATGATCGCTTCTTCTACCTCTTTGGGAAGGACAACTTCCAACTCAAATCGATTTTCAAACCGAATTCGGATGAGATTAAAGTAGTTCTTTATGTTTTCAATCTCCGCCCGGAGGGGAACCTTATCTTCCTTGGCTCCAATCAGATACTTTAATTGGCTGGACAGGTTTTCCAGCATCTGAGCCGTAACCATATCGTCATTGGTCAATGCCGTCATTCGGATTACATCCAGGGTATTATATAGATAATGGGGCTGTATCTGAGATTTTAGTGCATCCAACTCCATAGTCTTTTGATTCAGCTCCGCAACATAGACCCTCTGAATATGATGCTGGAGAGACTTCACCATCTCATTCACCCCTTCTGCAACCGTCCCAATCTCATCATTGGAGTATATCGGTATCCGTACGTCCAAATCGCCTTTTTGAATCTGCTTCATGGCATTTTGCAACTTTCTTATGGGCTGGTTGGTGGTTTTGGAATAATACAGATAGATGGCTCCCAAGACCAATATTCCCAATCCCAATATTAGGAATGTTGTATTACGCATGGAATGAAAACTACTTTCCACATCACTAATTGCAATCTTATCAATGATAATCCAGTCTGTATCAGGAACGGTGGAATATACAAGATAACTGTCACTTGTTTTCAGATATGTATTCTCGGGCACCATGTAAGGAATCCATTCCTCCACGCTCCCTGCCTTCAGCCCTATATCGTAGTCTTCGGTACAGTAGACAAAATTCTGCTTCCTCTTATCGATAATCATCACCTCGTGATTGTCACCGAAGTTTGTCTCCTCTATGATATCTTTCAGATATTGGTTGCTCACATCCAGATAAATGGTTCCTATCACATCATCCTGTGCCGTCTGTATCGTTCGTGTGTTCATAATATTTCTGGATATGGAGAAATCATATAGTTTAGAATAATAGTAATAATTTGTCAGATGGGTGGCTATGATCTGATATCCCCTGTCTTCGGGCTTATAGTGCTCTTCATGAAAGGCCTGTAATGTATTTTTGTTAAGCATAATCTCGGGCGGACGCATACAGGAATACTGTTTTCCATCTTTTGTGATGAACATCACATGGTTGATATACCTGTTTTTATATAGAATCAGCCGTAATACATCCGTAATCTGCGACTGTCTTTGAGATTCTGATATGGTCTTATCCTCGATGAGCTCGTAAAAATAATGGTATTCCGTAATATTATATTTGTATATGTACTTACTGTTTTCATTCATCTCTTCAAATATATCGGAGCAGTTCTTACCCACATAGACCGTTCTCTGATATAGATTTTCCAAATAGGAATCCTTAACACTGCTGACATAGGAATTATAGATAGCAAATCCGATAAATAAAAATGGTATCAGGCACAGGCAAAGAAACGCAATAATGGACTTGGTAAGCATACTCACAAATTTTCTTCGTCTTTTCTCTAGTATTTTCTTTATCATTCTTTATACTCATCCCAGCTTTCATCTAATTTCTCCGCTGCAGTTTCTACACTTATCACATCGGTGGCCAAAGCGTTCAGCACCTCATACATGTCCTGACTAAACCCCTCTGGTGTCTGATCGTTTCCGAGATATATGGAGCTTTTCTGTGCATATCGGTAATCCACCAGTAATCCCTGATGAACCCCCGGAGACGCATAGATGACCGCATCCTTTGTGGTATGTACTCCGAATACAGCCTGCAAGATATCCTGATAAACCGATTTTCTATAAAAATACTGAAAGAATTGGATGACGGCCTCTTTCTTTTCTTGGTCTTTTGAACATTCCTTAGATATTCCCCAGGCCGCCTTAACCTCCCGAAGTGCTACAACCTCACCCTCATTGTCAGGCATGAAAAACCACCCAACCCGGCACTTCACCGGGTCTATTTCCAGACTTTCTCCTTCGGAGTCCTTATCCGACAGGGTCGCATCCGGATATGCATCTACAATCTGGGATATCATACCCGATCCGGTGTATACCATGGCAATATTCCCCTCAATCATCTGGGATACAATGTGATTGTCATTCATATTAATGGAATTCTCCAAGATATAGTTGCTCGTCATCAACGAATGGTAATCCCTTAACATCTTTATTGCATCTTCGTCCTGAAAGCTCACCTCTCCATGATTCCTTTCCTGCTGCCAATATGGATTTGGAGCAATTACATCACTCTGGAAAAAGTAATTCAGCCAATAACTGATACTCTCACTCTTACTCCCGCCAATTGCCAAAGGCACCACATGATGAGCACTTAGGGTCTCACATACCTCTAAAAATTCCCCATAATTTCGTGGTACTTCCAACCCATATTGCTTAAAGATTACCTGGTTATAAATAATTCCATGTGTGGTCGTATAGGAAGGTACTGCATATACCTCTCCCTGAATAGAAAGAGGTTCCTCCACGAGGTCACCAATTTCTTTGGGTATGACTCCTAATTTCCCCGCCTCATAAAATGTATAAGGGTTCTCCACCTCATAAATATCGGGAAATTCATCTGTCGCCTCCTTGATCTTTAGTTCCTCCGTATAAATCCCTGCTTCCGAATGCTTCATTTCCAATGTGATATTGGGAAACTCTCTCATAAAGTCCTCGCAGATCCCCTCTAATGTGGACACCCATTTCACATCGTCGCTGGAGTAGAACAAAGAGAGAACCACCTGATCCTCCTTCTGCTCATCTCCACCCTTCTCTTTGATCTGATCTGCCTGTTCTGTTTTACCACACCCCATCAGGCAGATCAGACACAAACTAAAAACCGTTCCAACATAACAAGTTTTTTTCATATGTACCCCCATCCTTTGTTTTTTCTTTTCGTTCCCCAATGAATCCCAGGATTTAACACTTTCTGACTGTAATATTTTTATTATACCTAGGTCTGAAGTGATGTCAAATAATAGGCCAAAAAAAATCTGCAATTTCTACTTGATAGCAGAAATCACAGACCATTTCAATCTTAGACTGTTTCAATATTTTATTTATTCTTTTCCAGTACTGCCTTTTTGGCCACTTCAGCACATGAAGAAGCATCTTCTGTATAGTAATCTGCTCCTATGTTTTTCGCAAAGACTTCATTGACCGGAGCGCCGCCTACCATGACTATGTATTTTTCTCTGACCCCTTTTTCCTTCATCAGATTAATCACATCTTCCATATTGCTCATGGTCGTGGTAAGAAGCGCTGAAATACCAATAATATCTGCGGATACCTCTTCCGCCTTTTCGATAAATGCTTCCGGTTCTGCATCTACACCTATATCATATACATCAAACCCGGCTGCTTTTAACATCATGGTGATTAAGTTCTTGCCAATATCATGCAGATCTCCCTTAACAGTACCTACAACAGCCTTGCCAATAGACTTACTGCCCATTTCAATTAATTTAGGTTCCAAAATTGCAATACCGTTATTCATAGCACGGGCTGCAACCAGAACGTCGGGTACGAAGACCTCATCTCTTTTAAATTTATCTCCCACAACCATCATTCCGCTTAATAAGCCATCATCCAATATTTCTTTTGGATTTATCCCTTCATCCAGAGCCTGCTGAACCAGCTGTTTTACAACCTTTGCCTTTCCTTTCTGCAAATTCTCTGCGATTTCCTGTATTACTGACATTTTTATTTCCTCCTTCACTTTTAACACCAATTTTGTTGTTTTCAAGATTTGTTTTCTCAATGTGCTCACATCTGAAATTATTAAACAGTATACCGATTCCTTGATGATATGTTTTGTACATTTTTTCGATTTTTATAACATATTTTTGATTTTCTATGATATAATACAAAAAAAGTTATCAGCTTTGTTCTTTTTTTGTGTATTACAGGTAGAAAGGGGTTAACCAATTTATTATGAGTGATTACATCTATACCATTGTCAAAAAAGAAAAACTGCAGGATATGATGAGTTCCTTCTCCGAATGTTTTAATCTTCCTATACAACTAATCGATGAAAAGGGTGAGATTATAGAACATTACGGTCAAGTAACCGCCTTTTGCAACCGCTTCAAACGGCATCTGTCCCCTGATGATTCCTGTGCAAATTTACACATCAAAGCCGCTCATCGTGCAGTTACTCTTGGCGAGACATATATTTTTTCCTGTCATTCCAACATGAACCACATTGTTTTTCCCCTGCTCAATAATTCTTCTTTCTTCGGTTCCATACTCGTAGGACCCTTTCTTATGGAAGAGCCTGATTCCCTGCTTATTTCCAATATACATAAGCGCTACCCGTCCATGAGCACTGAATTTCTTCTGGACTTATACGAAGAAATGAATTCTATTGAAATTATTCCACCAGCCAGGGTCACACAGATCAGTAAGCTGCTTTTTTACCTGTTTTCTGATTTGATATCAGAGAGCAAGAAAGAATTGATCATCAACCAGCAAAAACTGCACCAGCAATCTAAAATTAATGAAAGTATCCAGATGTATAAAGCTGGCGGCGTTATCAAACAGGATCAGTACCCTTATGAGAAGGAGAAGAAACTGATTGCAAAGGTTAAGGCAGGCAACCTTCAGGAAGCCAGAAGCATATTGAATCAAGTTCTTGGCTATGTCTTCTTCTCCGGCGGAAATAGTGTGGAGAATATCAAACCTCGGGCCATTGAATTGTGCTCACTACTATCACGGGCTGCTATCGAGGGCGGTGCTGCAACAGATGTTATACTGAAGATCAATAATCAATTTATTAAGTCCCTTCAGGAAATCACTTCTATAGACAGCCTCTGTTACAGCCTTTCCGAAAGCCTGGAAATATTTATTGAAAGTATGTTTAATTATGCACCAAGCCAGAATGAGACAATCAAGAAAGCAATTTCCTATATCAGCACCAATTATTCTGAAACTCTGACTTTAGACGATGTATCCAATCAGGTGGAATTAAGCCCTGCCTATTTCTCAACCTTATTTAAGCAGTGCTGTGGTTCCTCTTTTAAGGATTATCTGAATATGGTCAGAATTGAGGAGAGCAAACGGCTTCTATCCAATACCTCCTACTCTATCTTAGACATCGCAATCGCTGTAGGTTTTGAAAACCAGAGTTATTTCTCTAAGGTATTTAAAAAGCATACTGGATTGTCCCCCAAACAATACCGCAGCTAAATAATAGAAAATACAAAAGAGTGAATCCAAAAATATTACAAAAAACAATTAATTATTTTCAGAACACACCTCCTTGTGCAGGTATACTATCCATAGATAAAAACACATTACCACAAGGAGGTATTTGTATGAATATGAATCAATGGCTTCGTGATATTATCCAATCGCCAATTAAAAAATCCATGCCAGTCCTGTCTTTCCCCGGCATCCAGTTTATGGGAATCAATATAGAAGAATTGGTAAAAAGTGCGGAGAATCAGGCTATCTGCATGGAAACCATTGCAAAGGAATTTGATTCCTGGATTTCCGTAAGTCTTATGGATTTATCTGTAGAAGCAGAAGCATTTGGCAGCCATGTCGTATATAGTGCCGATGAGGTGCCTACCATAGAAAAGCCCCTGATCCAGGACGAAGAGGATGCCGACAAACTGGAGATTCCTGCTGTAGGTGCCGCTCGTACTGGTGTCTGTGTAGAGGGAATTCGTATGGCGGTCGAGAAAATCCAGGATAAGCCTGTGTTCGCTGGAATCATCGGGCCGTTCTCTCTGGCGGGAAGGCTTCTGGATATGACCGAAGTTATGTACCTGTGCTATGATGACGAAGAACTGCTCCATACTGTTCTGAAGAAAGCTACCGCTTTCCTCATCGCCTATACCAAGGCTTTTAAAGAGGCAGGCGCCGCAGGTATCGTTTTGGCAGAGCCTGCTGCAGGTCTTCTCTCTCCTGACTTAATCAAAGAATTCTCTAATCCTTATGTTCAGGAACTCAGAGATGCCGTTGAAGATGATGAATTCCTGGTTATTTACCACAATTGCGGTAATGTAAAACCTATTTTGAAAGAGCTTCATGACATGCATGCAAAGGCATACAGCTTTGGAAATTCTGTGGATATGGAATTAGCGGTCAGCTCCATGCCGGAAGGCAGCCTTGTGATTGGAAATCTGGATCCATCCATGGTATTTGTAGGGGGAACTCCTGATTCCATAAGAAAGGATACCTTGAATCTTCTGGAACGCTGCAGCAAATATCCTAATTTTGTAATTGCATCCGGCTGCGATATCCCGGCGCATACGCCTTTAGAAAACATCCGTGCATTTTTTGGTGCTGTGGATGAATTCTATAGTCGATAATTCATGATCTAATTGAAAAACCGAAAACAAGGGAGCTGTTGCACTAATAGATCATGCAACAGCTCCCTTTTCGTTTGAAAAATCTCAATTGTTAGGTATGTTCTGTGTTTTGAAATAGAAAAACCGCCATTACTAACGTAATGACGGTTCTAAATACTCTTTAATCCTGAACGTAAGGCATAATTGCCACGTGACGTGCTCTTTTAACAGCAGATGTAATCTCTCTTTGATGTTTCGCACAGTTTCCTGTCACTCTTCTAGGAAGGATTTTTCCTCTTTCGGAAATATATCTGCTTAATTTGTTAGCATCTTTGTAATCAATAACATTATCTTTACCGCAGAATACGCATACTTTTCTTCTACGTCCGCGTCTTTCACCTCTATTGAAAGCCATTCGCTTTTCCTCCTTCTGATTTCATTCACTTAAAACAATATCTGTGGTTTCTTACTTAGCGTCTTTTCTGACAACCAAGTATCTTAACACGTTGTCCATGATGCGTAAATGACGCTCAACTTCTGCTGGACAATTTGCATCTGCTTCAAACTGAATGAAATAGTAGAAGCCTTCGCGCTGGTGACGAATTTCGTAAGCCAATTTCTTCTTACCCCATTCTACCACTTCGCTGATTGTGCCGTTGTAACGAGTGATATAGCTCTTCGCTTTTTCAACTACTGCAGCTCTTTCCTCGTCTTCAATCTTTGCACTAACGACTAATGCTAATTCGTACTTGTTCATGCTGTTTTACCTCCTTTTGGACTTTTGGCTCCCTGACTTGTCCAGGGAACAAGGATATTACGGAGACACGCTCCACGAATTAATATTCTACCATAGGATAGTCCAATTGTAAAGTAAAACTTCAAATTAATGCAGACCCCTCTGTCTGTCAAAGATATACTTCAGTTCTTTACGTCTTCGGTAACTTCGAAAGGCATTGCCCATCTTATTATAGACGTAAAAGGATTCCACCAGAACCGAATTCACCTTACCCAGCCGGTCTTTGGTTGTCCGTTCGTAGAACGTACCACCGCATTCGATCTTTGGGGCGGTCTTCACATAGTCGATCAAATCCGATTCACTGCGGATGTTATCCGGCAGATCTGTATACCCCATACCGATGCAGTCCGTCTTGTGGGCATCGCTTCCTCCAAATCCGGGCTTTCCATATTCATTGGCCAGTTCATGGGCTTTATTATTGATGGCAGTCTTTTCACAGGCATTGAAGATCTCGATGAAGTCAAACTGGCTTACCAAAGTACTCAGACGTTTTGCGTACTTTTCCTTACGCTGTCTGGTTGTCATGGCGCTCATATATTTTTCTCCAAATGGATGCGCGGGCCCTAGAATCCCCCCATAGAAATGTACGATTTTAATCAACATTCCCACCGGAAGTCCCCTGTTCTCCAAGATCCAAAGCTTGACTCCTTCCGGCATAATCACAAGGATATGACCGCAGTCCATCGTGTCATATTCCACACCTTTCAACACCACAAAATCCTGATGTTGCTTCCCTTTGATGGAGTTTTTCCATTCCCGATATCCATCATATGAATTGTGATCTGAGACCAGCATCCCGCCAAATCCCATCTCTTTCAGGCGGCGGATATACTCTTCAATAATCACCTTACCATCCATGGAGCCCTCTTTTGTATGACAATGCATATCAAATTTCATAGCATCACTTCTTTCTCGTGATATATTTTACCATAATATGGCACAGTCGCACTGTACATGCCATATACATGCTCAGCGCGACGGTTTTCTTTGCTTCCATACTTATTATATCACAATTCCCAAAAATGAAACAGGCTGAAAGTGTGAATTTTTTTCATTTTATGACAGGCCGAAGTTTTTGATTCAGCAGACCGTTACCGGATCTTCTTTACTGACCCCATCATTCTTTTCCCACAATTCATCGGCTTTTTCAGCCCAGCAGCCCGCATATGCTTCGCATTTGCCGCATAGATGTTCTGCGCTCTCCGGAGACTGCAGATCGGTGGAATGCGCTTCTGTACGTTCTACCATTGCCCTGAGCTTTTCGGGATTTTCCAACATCGGGCAGGGTCTCAGCATATTCTCATTGAAGGGCTGTCCCTTCCGATACTCCATGAAAAGAGGTTGTTTGAAACATTCCAGCAATGGCATCTCATGGATATTAGCGCCGGAATAGTGTATGAATACGCAAGGCTCCACGTCACCATTTGGATTAATATGACAGTAGAACTTACCACCTGCGATACATCCTCCCACGAATTCCCCATCATTTTGAAAATCCATGGCAAAGATGGCCTTATCACAGTCACCGCTGCGTATCTCCCGCACCCTGTGATACATGTATTCCCGCTGTTCTTTGTTGGGAAGAAGCTCTGGAACGGCATCATTCCCCACTGGCATATAGTGAAAATACCAGGTGAACCGCACGCCCTTTTCGATAATCATATCCAGAAATTCGTCGGAAGTCACCGTCTTATAGTTGGCACTGGTATAGCAGATGGATGTGCCGAAGATCAACCCATATTTTTTCATCAAGTCCATAGCCGCCATCACTTTATCAAAGATACCGCTGCCTCTTCGCCCATCATTCACCTCTTCAAACCCTTCCAGGCTTAGGGAGAACGTCAGGTTCCCAACCTCTGCCACCTCCCGGCAGAAGGATTCATCAATCAACGTTCCATTGGTAAATGCATGAAATGCACAGTCCTTGTGCTTTCTGCAAAGCTTGAGGATATCCTTTTTTCTAACCAATGGCTCACCGCCGGTCATCATGTAAAAATAAATGCCTAGCTCTTTACCCTGAGTCACAATATTATCCATATCCTCGAAACTCAGATTTAGCTTATTCCCATATTCTGCAGCCCAACAGCCGGTACAGTGCAGATTGCATGCACTGGTGGGGTCCATCAGGATAATCCAGGGAATATTACAGTCCATCTCCTCCTGCAGTGCCTGAGTCTTCTTAAATCCATAAAATCCGGACTGGTACCCCAGATTCAGGGCATTCATCTTTATGACATGAGGATCTAGTTCATTCAGCGCAGTGTTGATGAACCGCATCCACTTTCCATCGGGGTCTTTCACTAATTTCCTGGCACCATCAAAAGTCTCCTTCGCAAAGGTATCTCCAAGAAACTTCTCAGAAAGGTCTACTAATTTTAAAAACGCCTTTTCTCTGTCATCTTCTTCTCTGTCCACATATTTCAGCACTCCGTCAATTGCCGCGCCAAAAGCCGCCCTCGTTGCGGCATTCTTTATTCCATCACTCATGTTGCGCCTCCATTTCTCCTTTGTTTCTATATGTTTCAATTATAGGTTCTATTCCAGAGGCTGTCACCGGACAGATGATTCGGTCTGAGAAATTTTAGGACATATTCAGTTATTGTTACATTTTGGGACACTTTTTGATAAATGTCCCTTTATAAAATATTTATTTTGATTAAGCTTAAGATATACGATGAACTTACTAGGAAGAAAAGAGATGATTATATGAATTCACAAGATATCACACGCGCTATCATCGGCACTACCATAGACCGGGGAATTCGCGAAATGGCCGAGGATCCAAAAAGAAGTATCCGCAAGCTCACAGATCTGGGCAGACGGTTTTCCAAAAGCAGATTTCAGACCTGGCTGTTCTCGCTCTTTCAGGAACTGCTGCGAAATAATGACAGCGCTTACTACCAGGTTCTGGACAACCTGCTGAAGAATAACAGATGGGAGAATCTAAAATCCTTTGGACTCAATGTGGGCTATAACGGCTGGACCTATGGTGCCCGAATCATCCGGGAACAGGCCGCATTGGCAGAATGTCAGATTCCCTGGGTATTGATCCTTCACTACTGTTCTGCCCCTTTGGGCGAAATGACCCTGGACCAGATTACCAACTACATCATCCAGGGAAAAGAACTGGGAATCCATTGCTTCTTTCTCTGGCAGGAGAATAGCCCGGAACAATCCAGTGATTTGTTGGATTTGGTGGAATTCCACAAGGACTGCGCATTCCTCTGGCAGATTCCCGATGCAGAACTGAACCGCGAAACCGTATCCCGAATCGCTGACTGCAGGAATCTGATGTTATCCCTGCCGTTCGTTGGCGAGCATACACAAAAGAATGCCATGTCTTTGCATCAGGTAAAGGCCCTGTATACCTTCTATCTATTCTACGAAAATAAGGGGATTATCTGCGAACTGCCCGAGATGTCATCACAAATAGAAGACGGAAATTGCTCTTTTTTACTGTTGATAGCGAAAGATAATTGCAATCAAGAAGATAGAAGTAAGGTTGCCAAATATGTTTATAACTTTCGTCTGGAACAAAATTATCCTTATATACCAATGGATATGTATGGTGATTTTACCACGATCAATGATATTATTTCTGAATTTCCCTGCATCTTCGAAGTTCTTTCTGACGGACAGCTGAAAACCCCGTCCCCCGCTTCTTTCCATGTAGGGGATTATCCGTCATTAAAAAAGCTGTTTTCAGAAGCCATGCCTTACCTGCATAGTCCCAAAACAGCTCTATAAATTCTGTATTATTCTTCCTTTTGCTGCATATCTTTTTCCAGTCTTGTAGCCACACCGATTATGATATCCCGGATTTGTCCCACAAACTTCCGGGGCGTCATATCTGAATCTCCGGAAAGCCAGCGAATCATGGCCGCAAGAAACCCTTCCACCAGAAAGGTCGTGAAGAATTCCTGCTCTTCCGTATTCGAAAAGCTGTCCTGAACAAAGAAGGCCACAACAGGCTGAAGCATCTCGTCAAAATAATCCCGAAAGGAATTCTGTCCTTCAATCATAAGCGCAGCCCGATAAAACTCCTTGTCCCTATGGAACAATTCACAGATATCCACCAGCAGCTCCCAACCATTATCATAAGATTGAAGGGTTATCTCACTGACAAAATCCACATAGAAAATCCTAAAAAATTAG
>DVNN01000223.1 GCA_018714325.1 Candidatus Pelethocola excrementipullorum | reverse complement strand
ACATATGAATAAAGGTATATAATATAATGTGAAATTATATGGTAGAAAGAGGTATTTGATAAATGATAGTAGAAATCGTATCCGTAGGTACTGAAATATTGCTAGGTAATATTGTGAATACAAATGCTGCCTATCTGTCCGAGAAGTGTGCCGAGCTTGGACTTTCTTGTTATTATCAGACGGTGGTTGGAGACAATGAAGATAGGATGTCAGAGGTGATGGAGAATGCGCTGAGCCGCTCTGACGTTGTAATCTGTTCCGGCGGATTGGGACCAACCGAGGATGATAAGACCAAGGAGGTGGCTTGTAAAGCGATGGGTGAGCAGCTTGTGGAAGATGGTATCACCCGCGGGCGGATTGAGGAGTATATGGAGAATTACGTAAAATCCAACCCCGGTTATATCGTCACGGACAATAATTGGAAACAGGCCATGGTTCCTGAGCATGGACTCGTTCTCAACAACGACAATGGTACGGCTCCCGGATTGATTATCGATAAAGATCAGAAAATCATGATCCTGCTGCCGGGTCCACCCATTGAGATGAAACCGATGTTTGAGAATCAGGTATTCCCCTATCTGCACAGTAAACAGCCGGAGATCATCTATTCCACCACTTTGAAAATCTGTGGCAGCGGGGAGAGTTATGTGGAATCGGCGATACGTGATCTGATCGACAGTCAGACCAACCCTACCATAGCCACCTATGCGAAAACCGGTGAGGTACATCTGCGTCTGACTGCGAAGGCTGAAACGGAAGAGGAAGCAAAAGAACTGATCAAACCCATGAGGCAAGAACTGGAGAAGCGATTTGGCACCTACATCTATACAGAAGATGAAGATGAGACACTGGAGATGGCAGTAGTAAAGCTTCTAAAGGAGAAAAGCATGACTCTGACAACGGTGGAGTCTTGCACCGGAGGGGCCATATCCGCACGAATTGTCAATGTTTCCGGAGCTTCAGATGTCCTGATGCAGGGATTTGTTACCTATTCCAACGAGGCGAAACATAAACTGGTTGGTGTCAGCAATGAGACTTTAATGGAATTTGGAGCGGTCAGTGAGGAGACGGCCCGTGAGATGGCAGAGGGTGCGGTCCGAACCACAGGATCTGATGTCGCCCTATCTGTAACGGGGATTGCCGGACCCGGAGGCGGTACCAAAGAAAAGCCGGTAGGGCTGGTTTATATAGGATGTAGCTGCAAGGGTGAAACAAAGGTAAAAGAGCTACATCTCACCGGAAATCGAACTAAGATCCGTGAGCAGTCGGTTGCCCAGGCCTTGACCCTTCTGCGGGAATGTGTGATGAAGATTTAGACATATAGTAGTAACCACTGGAGTATTAGAATAGATAGAAACTTTTGGCATTTCTTGAATATACTAGAAAGAGAGTAACCAATATAAAAAGCAGAAAGGTGATATTCTTATGTCAATGCCAGTTATTACACCCGGAACTACTTCCAGAGACCAGGCAATCTCCGATATTATTACCTCAGTGGCTTTGGAGCAGACAGGGCTAGCTCATATCTTAAATGCAGAGGGTGAAAAGATACAGAAAGTCGTATCCTATTCTGATAAGACCGAAGAAATGATTGAAGTCAACAAATCTGTTCAAAATGTAATTAATGCCATTTTCCAGCTGGAACTTGTTCTTAAGAGCAAGTTGGAAATTTTCCAGTGTAACATTTGCCCAGATGATGTAAAAGCATGAAGCGGCTTAGTATTTAGGATTAGATGAGTCCCCCGGAAGAGCCATTTGAGCTACTATTCCGGGGGTTTTTATTTCTTTTCGCTTAATCACAGCCTGATTTACGACAGCATTTACAACTATTGTTGCTACAACAATTGCAGTTAGATAAAACCTGATCGAGTTTTGCATATAAAGTTTGCTCCAGATGGGTAATATATCTTAGGGTTTTTATAAGGGAGTCATTTGCTTTCAGCAGACAGCTAGTGTCGGTGGCGAGCTCTACGGCCTTTTGGATTTTTTCGCCTTCTGCATTAAGGATATGAGCAATTCCAGCCTCTTCAAGTGCAATAGACTCTAAAATTTTACTGCAGTTTTTTTCACGTGTCTGACAGCAGCAGTCTTTCTTCGGGCAGGAGGAACAATCCCGCTTACAGCAATCACAGTTGGGATTGCAATCGCAGCCACGATCACATTCACAGTCGGAATTACAATCACGGTTACTATCACGCTTACGCTCACGAACTTTTTCACGATTATAATTTTCACAACTACTGATATCATCCTCTAATATATTATCTTCTAAACAATCTTCTTCGTTATTACAACTGTCCTCTTTCAAATCTTACCTCCCTCTATTTTATCTACTCTTGCATTATATGACTATCATCCATAGAATATATTACAAACTGTGCATACAGGTAATCACACCCTTCATTTTCGAAATCATATTATGTAGTACAATATATTTTTTTGATTGGAGGTACTACTATGGCATTAACCAAGACAGTGGATAAGACACTGGTTCATGGTTCCGAAGTTTTTATTTATACATTCAACGTTTCCTTCAGTGATTTGAGTGTTCCGGCACAAAATGGAACGCTGGAGGATTTTTTCCCTTCTAAGATATTATTTACTTTGCCTCAGACAGAGGGTGTAATTAAAAATATTATTCAGACACCGGTGGCAGAAGGAACCAATGTTACGTATGAGTTTGGTTCTGTTAATGTGGGCACATCTTTTACGTTTACAGTTGGTTGTGAGTTTGGCCCCGGAAGATTAAATGGGGATACCTTTACCAATTCGGCCAGTCTTTATGCCGATGGCGTATTGGTTTCGGAAGCAGTGGCATCTACCGTAACACTTTTACTGGAAGAGAGTTTTATATTAAAAAAAGAATTAATTCCTATGGGATTGATTCGTCCTGACGAAGAGCTGACCTTCCGACTGACCTTGAATAATGTGGGAGATTCAGGCGCATCCATAAACAACGTAGTGATTACGGATGTATTACCCCAAGGTTTGGTTCCCGTTACGGGTTTCGCCCCTGTGGGATATGATATTCCGGAAGGAGGTTATTCGGATTCATCCCTCAATGGGCGTACAGGGGTATGGAATGGGAATGTGATGACATTTACCCTGTCAGAATACCATGGAATTCATTACCAGATTATATTCAAGGTTAAAGTTTCTTCTGATGTGATTCCGGGCCAGACGTTGAAAAATACAGCGGGTTGGACAGTTGATGGAGCTCTGAGACCAGATTCTGATTTATTCCTTCATGTATTTGGTCCCGATGATATTATGGGGATTGTAAAAACAGGCAATCGTACAGGAGCAATCGGAAAGCCCATTTTTTATAGCATAACAAATTCAAATCAGGATACTGAAGCCTTAAATGATTATGTGTTAATTGATTCGCTTCCCGACGAGGTGGATATTATCGGATTAAATTTTATTACAGAAGCACTCCTAAATTATAATATCTATATCACCACCTCTGAGGATCCGGGAGCCCTGATACCGGTGATTACAAACCATAGAGGAAATTCTGGCTACATTGATTTGAGCCCCTACATTCCGGCCAGGGCCAGAGTTCTTGAAGTGCAGGTTTCAGCACCAGTACTTTCTGCACTTGGAAGCGGCCATACACTTAACCTTTATGGTATTGTGAACAATACGGCTGTTCCTATGGAAACAATAGTGAATACGGCTACAGCAAAGGCGGAAAATATATCCGGTACAGTCACTTATCATACTATTATCAATGGGGCTTCAGATCTGGCTTTGACAAAAAACTTTTCACCTAAACTTTCAGCATATTATCCGCTGGATGAATTCAAGATTGTGCTGACAGCTGGTCCTTTAAATACCTTTACCATAAATCCGGTATTTGCAGATTTGATGCCGAACGTTATCCATTATATCGAGAATAGTGAATACTTTGTCTATATCCAGAGCAGTACTGGCATCACCTATGACTCCAGGCTTCCGGATTTTCCTGTTCCCCTTCCAACTAAAGAAATAATCCCTGATTTTGAGGGGACCGGGCAGGTATTACTTCGTTGGTCTTTTACTAATTTCACACTTCCAATGGGAGATAAGCTACAAGTGATTTTTACCAGCTTTGTAGATATTGTCCCGGCAGGAACTTTTGTTAATCAGGCATTTTTAGGTAATCCAGGAGATGATGTGCTCTTTGTTTATACTCCTAGTTCTGATTCGAAGGATTATGATAATGATGGTATAACAGATGAAAGTATCTCTGGCGTTGAGACTGATGGTGTAATTTTAACAAATTCAGGGTTTTCGATAAGGAAACAGGTGAAAGGCAGTCTGGATTTAGAGTATGACAGCTCAGGTAAAACAACGGCCGGTGGCGTATTAACTTATAGACTTTTGGTTACAAATAACCAACTGATAGATTTGAAATCTCTGGAACTGGTTGATATATTCCCTTATATTGGGGATACCGGTGTTATCTTGACGAGCTCATCACGAGGTTCTGATTTTTTTGTATATCCAACAACAGCTATAACAGCCGAAATCGTAAATGTACTGGGGAATCCTGTTGTGCTACCTCAGGATGTTCAGATCTGGTATTCTCTAAGCAATGATCCTCTGCGGTTCGATGAATTAGGAAATTCAATTGGCGCCGGTGACTGGAGCTTGATACCTCCTGCAGATATCACAACAATTCGTTCGGTTAAAATCACCACTGGACCTGATGTTATTTTGCACCCCTATGATCGGCTTATTGTTTCTATTCAGGCAAAGACTCCGGTGGGGGCGGCTGTAGGTGATATGGCATACAACTCGTTTGCAGTAAGGGGAAATAAGATAATACACGGAGTTGAAGAACCAATGCTCCCCACTGAGCCCAACAAAGTAGGGGTTCAGATTGTCTCCGTAGCAGGAGGCAGTATCGGCCAGTTCGTATGGGAAGACTTAAATGGAAATGGTATCTATGACAGCGGAGAGCCTGGAATCAATGGAATTGTAGTGGAACTTTATAACGAAGAGATGGAGCTTATCGATACTACAGTAACAGCGAACAATCAGGCTATGGAACCTGGATACTATCTCTTTAATAACCTTCCCCCCGGAAGTTATTTTGTGAAGTTCACGAGTAATGGAAGATGTGATTTGACCATTCAGCGTCTGGGTGTGAAAAACGGAAGTGTACCGGATCCGTCCACAGGATTCACCCCGGTGATATCTCTGGCTGTAAATCAAAACAGGACGGATATCAATGCCGGTTATATCTGCTGTAAGGAAAGCCCCTATAATCAGGCGGTCAATGACCTTATCGAATCGGTGGCACTGGAACAGGCGGCCTTAAGCCACATCTTGAATGCGGAGGGTGAAAAGATACAAAAAACATTAGAACTGGAAACAGACTTGACAGAACTGATTAAGGTTAATCAGTCGGTGAAAAAAACAATTGATCTCATATCACAGCTGGAATTAGTCCTAAGCGCTAAATTGAGAATCTTCGAACACATCATTTGTGAGGATGACTGCCAGTAACAAATATAGGGACTGCTGCTCAGGCAACATTGAGCAGCAGTCCTTATCCGCCCAATTCGGGCTACTTTCTCATGTTGTACGGGTGCCAAACCCATGCTTTTTCATGCAAGCATAAAAAGCATGACCTTTTGACCCTGGTACTACCGTCTATTCATCATACGCATGATATTCATCATTTGATCTATTTTTGCAATTTCCTGAGGAGACTTGCCTGTTTTTAACACTTCAATGATCATGGACATTTCCTGAGGACTAAATTGCATTCCTGTCTTATGGGAATTATTTGAAACTGCCGTCAAAAAAGACAACATTTCATTTTGTGGTTTATTACTTCCCTGAGCAGCAAGGGATTGCAGCATGGCTAGCTTTTGTGGATCGATGCCGGAAAGCTTTGGATTATTCATCCAATCATTCATATTCTCCATCTCCTTTTTGATATTGATTAATTGGTCGTTGGTCATCCCTATGAAAAGAACCCGTATCAAAAGAATCTCTATTGAAAGGATCCATATGAAAAGAATCCTCATATGACAGATTCCCCTCGAAGGGATCCTTATCTGTATTCCTATGATAGGACTCCATATTATATGGCTCGGTATGGTAGGAATCCATATTATAAGAATCCGCATGATAAGAATCTGCATTATTGGAATCTGCATGATAGGAATTTGTATTATAAGAATTTGCATGATAGGAATCTGCATTATTGGAATTTGCATTAGATGAATCTGTATTCGTTGAATTCATATTAAAAGAATCCATATTAAAGGAATCCATATTAAAAGGATCCATATTAAATCCCCCCATATTAGAACCTCCCATATTAAACGCTCCCATA
>DVNN01000222.1 GCA_018714325.1 Candidatus Pelethocola excrementipullorum | reverse complement strand
TTTCCATCAACCAGTGGAAGTTGTCCATGATCACGCCAAAGAGCAGTATCAGCAGCAGTGCAAAGGTGCTTTCTCAGTTCATTATCACGATTATTATCACTACGGGCATCATCTTGATTATCTGTGTCTCTTATATTGTGTTCATTGTGACAAAGCCCATCAAGAAGATGATTGATACCATGGAGGCCAACAGGCATACGAGAAAGATCAACCACCGCTTTCATCCCAGATATAATGACGAAGTGGGGGTGCTGGCAACCACTTATAATCAATTGATGGACGAGATACAGCAGTTGATGTCCGATATAGAAAGAGAGCAGATTGAAAACAGGAAGACCTATCTTAAGATGCTGCAGATGCAGATAAAGCCTCATTTTCTCTATAACACCCTGGAGGCTGCTAAATTCCTTGTGGAGATGGGCGATCCCAATGGGGTGGAGATGTTGACCACAGTGGGGAAATTTTATAAGCTGAGCTTAAGCGGTATCTATGACCGGGTGAAGATCGGTGAAGAAGTGGAGCACCTGACCTGCTATCTGCAAATTCTTAAGATGCGGTACCATTCGAAATACGATTACAATGTGGAGGTGGATCAGGGGATTCTGGACTGTGAAATCATTAAGTTTTCACTGCAGCCCTTGGTGGAGAATGCGGTTTACCATGGAATTAAGCAGCAGAGGAACAAGGGATTTATCAAGATTCTGGGTTATATGGAAGGTGGGGATGTAGTCCTCAGCATCTGGGATAACGGAGCCGGAATCGAGGAGCAAAAACTAAAGGAAATTCAGAACAGAATTGAACATTCTGCTGATATACAGGTGGCGGAGCATATAGGTGTTTTGAATGTACATAAGAGAATCCGTATGCAGTACGGGAACCCGTACGGCCTGAAAATCAGCAGTGAGGCGGGCGAATTCACAAGGGTGGAAGTGAGGCTGCCCGGAAGAAAGTTAACGGATACAAGGTCTTAATTTATGGGGGAGATGAAGCTATGTATAAGCTATTAATCGCGGATGATGATGAGATTATCTGCAAGGGACTTGGAACCTGTATTCCATGGGAAAAACATGGGATTCAGGTCGTGGGTATGGTGCACGACGGAGAGCTGGCGCTGGGGTTTGTGGATGAGGAAAAACCAGATATCGTAATTGTGGATATCAACATGCCTTTTATGGATGGGATTGAATTCTCTTATGCGGTCAGGCAGAAATATCCGGAAATCAAGATTATACTACTGACTGCATATAAGGAGTTTGAATACGCCCAAAAGGCCATCCAGCTCCAGGTATTTGAGTACCTCACAAAACCGTTTTCCAACGAGGAGGTCATAGATGCGGCTGTCAGGGCGGTGAAAGCCATCGAAGAAGAGCAAAAATACAGGGTTAAGGTACAAAAAAATCTGGAATTTATCTATGAAAAACAGCTGGAAGAACTGACCATATACGGAACCGTGGAAGGGGAAGAGGCAATAAAGGGACAAATTCAGTCCGCCTACCATTATTTCCAGGTAGGGATCGTGTATTTGAAGAGAATACAAGACGAATGGGAAGATAGAAAAAAAGCGCTAATTGATGACGAAGTAGCCCTTCGTATGGCATCGGATCAGCTGCGGAAGATCATAAGTAAAAGGAAAGGCTGCAGTTTGTTCGTTCAAAACAACAGGATTGTCCTGGTATTCGAATATGAGAATCGTGAGGAAGGAAAGAAGGTCAAGGATGTTATTACCTTTTTCATGGATGAAGTAGGAAAAGATGATCATGTGTTTCTGGTCAGTGGCGTTGGGAGGGTCTATCAGGGGGTGTCGAAACTTCCCGCCTCCTACCAGGAAGCCATATTTGCCATGGAGCAAAAATATGGATACGGCAACCGGAGTGTGATATTATACAGTGGAATACAGGAACGGACCGCGGGGCTTGAACTTGAGATTCCGGCTATCAGAAAAAGGCTGCAGGAAGAAGTACAACAGAGGGATTCGGCCAGAATACGAAAAGAATTAGAGGATCTATTCCATGAAATCAATGGCAGGAGGGAATGGAACCTTTCTTCCTTGAAATTCTTATTTATTGAATTATTGGGATATTCCTGGGAGGTGACCGAAGAGGAGAAGCTTTATGAGACGTTTTTAAGGCAGTCCGGACATCTGATGGAAAAGATGATGTCTGTCAGAACCCTGGCGGAGTTGAAAAAGATCGTGGATCGGAATTTTCAAAAGTTATATGATTACCTGGATTCACAGAACACCACCGAAGTGGAGAAAAGAATCAATCAGGCGGTGGAATATATCAGGGAAAACTATCCCAATCCTGATTTGAATTTAAATGAAGTGGCCCAGGCCGTCCATCTTAGCGCCAGTTATCTGGGGAATTCCCTGAAGAAATATAAAAAGTCATCCTACGTCAACCTCTTGAATCAGGTGCGGATTGAAAATGCCAAACGATTGCTGACCAGGCAAGAGGTAAAGACCTATGAGGTGGCGTTTCTGGTAGGATTTAATTCATCTCAATATTTCAGCAGCAGCTTCAAAAAGAGCACAGGCCTGACACCGGGAGAATTCCGGGAGCAGGTGCTCAAAAGGTAGATTACGGAAAAAGTCCTGCCACTGTCCATTGGCAGGACTTCGGGGTTTCATTTGCAACAACTCAATATAGCTGTTATAATCACTCAGAGTCCTTGGGGATAATAATATTTTGAAAGAGATACCTCCCACGAAATATTAGTTGAAAAAATAAAGTTTGTAGCTTAGAATAAAATGATACCAGGGTCAAAAGGTCATGCTTTTCATGCTTGCATGAAAAAGCATGAGTTTGGGACCCGCAAAACATGAGAAAGTAGCCCGAATATGGCGGATTTCGAATGTTTTAGGATTGTGGGAGCACTTTGTGCGGAACAATCCGTAGTATCATGGGGGCAAAATACCTTTTGACCCCAACATCATTTTACTTAGAAGCTAAACTAACAATATAAGCATAAGGAGTTTTACTATGAAAGAAACCGTATTAGTTTTCCACGTGGAAGATAAAGGAATCAAATTAAGGATTGAGCAGGCACTCTTTCCTTTTCATGTCCGCCTGAAGAAGGTTCCCCTTACCGATTATAATAAGACCCTAGGGCAAATTGCAGGCATCCAGGACGAGGCTGAAGATCACGAATCTTACACTGGGGAAGAACTGGATTCCTCCATGATGATTTTTGCAGGTATCCCCGACAGTAAATTAAATCAAATGCTCAGGAGTCTGCGGGAGCGAAAGGTACAGCTTCCCTATAAGGCAGTGCTCACTCCAACCAATACCAACTGGACTCCCTTGGAGTGCTTTGAAGAATTGAAGCGTGAGCATGAGGCCATGAATCCTTCCAAGTAACATTTATAATTATATCAAGATTAGTTGAAAGGGGTAAACTGTCTTCGGATAGCAGGTCGCAGATAAAGTGCTGTACTTCATATCCGGATATAGTTTACCCCGTATTTATACTTCTATTCCAACTGTGTCGGTTCTACAGGCTGTCTTTTGCCCTCGATCATACCCTACTCCAAACCTGCATTTCTCCTTCGCCGCGATTAGCCCAGGCATAATATGGAATCCACTTCACTTCCACTTCCTCATAAGCTGCTGCGGTATACTGTCTGTAGAGTGAGTCTTCCTTCGTTTCTCTTTGCTTCCATCCCGCTCCACACACAGCGGTTACCTGTTCTCCTGCTATGTCCATTTGTTCCGTACTAAATTCGGTCTGTGGATTGATTTTCAGCAGGTGTAAGTTTTTGCCATTATCGGCTTCTTCGAGACAATAGACCAGAGGCCCTCTCATAAGTGCCACTTTCCCAATATCCTCTCTCACCTGTTGATTCGCATCAAAAAGCCGGGTTTCCATTGGGAAATCAATCTCAAGCACACTTCCATTCCATTTCTGCTTCAGATATAAGTATCCTTTTTCTAATTTAGTCTCTGCATTCTCTATTCCCTGGATTTGATACTCTTCACACCACTGTGGTATGCGCAGGGCAAGTGTGAATTCCTCTTCGCCATCATATTCCACCTGAATTCTAACTCTACCGTCCCAGGGGAAGCCAGAATCCATCCGGATTACCGCCTCTTTTTCCCCAATCTGTTTCTTTATGGTGCCGCCTATATACTGATGAATATAGAGAGTATCCTCTTTTTCCGTAACTGCATAGGCTCCCACCGAACTAATCACTCTCGCCAGATTCGGAGGGCAGCAGGCACAGCCAAACCACTTTTGTCTTACGGGTTTTACATGTTCCTTCCGTTCGTCTTTATGACAAGCTTCCGGAAGGACTTCCAGAGGATTCACATAAAAGAAACTCGTCCCATCCAGTGCCATGCCGGACAGCACACCATTGTACAATTCTCGTTCCATAATGTCTGCATATCTTGAATCAGCCTCGATCTCAAGCATTCTCCTGGTAAAAAACACCATTCCTATGGACGCACAGGTCTCAGCATACGCGGTATCATTGGGCAAGTCATAGGGGAAGGAGAAGGCTTCTCCGATATGTGTGCCTCCGATTCCTCCGGTTATGTACATCTTCCGCTGGGTAATATCATCCCATAATTTTTCGCAGGCTTCTTTTAGCCCTTCGTCTCCTGTCAGGCGGGCAAAGTCTGCCATTCCGGAATATAGGTACACCGCACGCACTGCATGCCCCAGTGCTTCCTGCTGCTCTCTAACGGGCAAATGAGCTTGATGGTACTGGTACCTGAGGTTTTCCACCTCATCACTCTTTGGCGGGTGTTCTGCGTCGAAATAGTAGGGTCTCTGGCCTCTCTCATTGATAAAGTAAAGACCTAGCTTCAGATAGGAATCATCCCCTGTCACCTCATAGAGACGTGCTAACGCCATCTCCGCTATCTCATGACCGGGATAACCAGGCTTCTTCCCCTCTTCACTTCCCAGATGGGCGGCTACGCACTCTGCATAACGTCTGGCCGCATTCAGCAGTTTATCTTTTCCTGTGGCCTTATAATAAGCCACAGCGCCCTCAATCAGATGCCCCAGGCAGTATAACTCATGGTGATCTCTAAGGTTTGTAAACCGCTTACTGATATCATTAATAATATAGAAGGTATCCAGATATCCATCTTCTCTCTGTGCCTGGCATACTATCTCAATCGCCTCATCCGCTGTTTTTTCCAGTTCTGGGTCGGGATGCTGCTGTAGTGAATAGGCCACCGATTCAATCCACTTGGCAAAATCACTGTCCTGAAACACAAAACCATAAAAACGATCTTCCAACTTATTCGGGTTCTCCGGCCACACACAGAATCCATTCACCGAGTGAACCGGCGGTACATAATCCCTATCTACCAACCTTGCTTTGTTCTGCCTGGCAGCCACTTTAAAGTTATGCATGCAATAACTTGGGTTCGCCTCCGGTATTCTGTCATTTAGCGCCTCCCACTGATAGGGGATCACTGTTTCTCTGATCAGATCAATCTCCTTTTTCCAGAAACTATCCGTAATTTGAAACCTTTCCAAATCCATGGGGCTTGAAAAATCCTCTTTTCTCATCTTAAGATATCCTCTCTTTCTCTGTTAAAACGATAGGTCATCCCTACATTTTTAAGGTTATCTTAATTCTACCCTCATAGCATTATTTGTAAATAGTATAAAGTTGGGGAAGGTGTAAAAACGTTACCTTTTACCTATTCATGAAACAACATCCGCTTTGCATAGGCGTTTCGATATTCGGTGGGTGTCAGGCCTATAATCTTTTTATATGCCTTCATAAAATTATGGCTGTCCCCAAACCCCAATGTCTCTGAGATCTCATTGACCGTTCGATTGGTGTCTGTCAAAAGATAATTTGCCTCCTCCATCTTTTTCTGCAGGACAAACTGTTTCAATGATATACCTGCTACGTTACGAAATACTCTTGTCAAATACTTTTCATTGTACCCAAAGTGATTCGCAATGTCAGAGACCTTCAAATTGTCATATGTATTACGCCCGATATAGTCAACAATATCAAAATAAACCTGCCGTTTGGAATAATGCCGTTCCATCACACTTTGCTTCTCTTGAAATGCCTGATGGTACAGTTCACATAAAATGGTCGTTGACATATAGTCGGCGGCCAGTGCATCGTAGGAAGAACGGATGAAATCCTGTAATTGTTTCATCAGAACTATAATTTTATCCGGATGACTTAATCTTCCTGTTTCGGGAATGAGTATCTTCTGCTCACTTTTTAACGCTTCTGTATTTACCGACTTCATATTATTGAATATGGGCTC
>DVNN01000221.1 GCA_018714325.1 Candidatus Pelethocola excrementipullorum | reverse complement strand
TACTCCTTCTATTACCAGGAAACAGCCGCCACCACTTTTTCAACTTCTGCCAAACGCTCCTGAAATTCTATGTAAAAGGATTCCTCTCCTTGATAGGGTTTGATATAAAATGTATTCAATACATACATGTTGATATCCTTTTTCAGGTCTTCATCCTTCGTGGTTTTTATCAGTCCCTGAAGATTCTTTAAAAAGTAATGCCATGCCGCAACAAACCCTTCATATTCTTTGAGGTCATGGGTATCGATCCACTTTTTCACCTTCACCTTTGACTTATTAGGTTTTGTACATTCCTGGGTCTGCAGATAGTATTTAAAACTGCCTTCCTCATAATATCTGCCCAGAGGGAATAACCTGCATAGACCGGGTCGGTAACCATGGATGGCGCATCTGCCCTCTGGATTCAGGAAAGCGCAGGCCTCCTGGTCACCTGTCATCTTAAGATTGGGCAGTATTAATCCATCCACAACATTTAATTCGATTTTACCGGCAAGCAATCCTTGAAACGAGACGTTGAGTCCGGACTCCAGGCGTTGAACATCCAAGGGATCCAGGATGATGGAACTGCCCATCCCCCTGCAACAGTCTGAACAGCCTTGACATCCGTTACTATCCGCCTTCACCATATCATTCAAACCGTATAATTTCTGTATATCTTTGAGATTTACTTCTCTTTCCATCTTCCAATTCCTTCTCTCTTTCGGTTTCCTATCATTGGAATAACTTCCATACCTATAGACAAATTTAACCGATAAGCCGGAAACAGTCAAGTTTATCATCAGATCAAAAACATTTCCTCCAGACAATTCCCTTCTATCCCCTGTCTAATTCTTATGGTGTACTCTCTGGCCTGGTGCGCAAAATAAGTCTCAGCATCCTCTCCTTCAATTCTGGAGGTTAGGATTCTTATATAATTTCTCAATTCGGCCTCCATCTCCACCTCCTTGCTCCCCTCAAACTGGTACTGTATCATCTCTAGTCCGTCCTCATCCAATTCCAGCTGACTCACCGGCCGTTCTGCTATGATGCATCCTATGGCCTGTAACATCACCAGATTACATAGATTTTCCATATAAGGAATTTTAAAATGCCCTTGGAATCTTCGTAAAAGACCTCTGATGCTTTCTGCTGGAAATTGCTCCAAAAACCCTTTTTCCAGATTGATGTCCTTTAGATATTCATAGATCAAATCTATCCCGCAGGAATCATAGTTTTGCCTGAGTGTGGGATAATCAAGAGTCAGCATATGGTTCTGAGGATTGAATTCCGGGTCATACCGAAGAAAAAATGCAGGCATTCCATGGGCTATCGTTTCTTTGTAGTTTCTGCAGCCATAATCTACGAACCGCTCCATCATTTCATTATATAAAGTCCCAGCCTTTTTCACCTTACCTATCACAGCCTCATAGCCCTTTTTATAAAATAGTGTCAGATTGGTTTTTCCATCGGTCAGCTGCCCGCTCCATGAGTCTATCCATTCGTCAATACAATAGACTACCGCTTCCGCCAACATATTTGCAGTTTCATAAGATACGGAACTGCTTTCTTTTGAGGTATATCTCTCCATCAATCTCTGTATAATGGGTAAAAGTTCTTCTTGTTTATACAATGCAATCACCTTCCACTTCAGATTTTTTATTCTTTAAACCCAAGTAATATCAACGCCAGAATAGCTCTCTTAGGACCTCCATGTAAAGCTCTTTATCCCATCGGTTTTCTTCACTGAATTCCTCATACACATTCCGCCCGTCGGTGCTGTGATAGCCACGATAGCCTGCCCGTACCGCTTTTGAAAACCGCTCAAGACAGGTGCCTTCCAGATAATCCAGATCACCATAACAGATTGTTTCAAACTGTTCATACATAAAGTTTAGAAGTTCATCATCGGTCAGAAGATCCTCCGATTCATTCTTAAAGAGGAAAAAGATATCCTGAAGCCGTGTGAGTGTTTCCAGATAATCCTCCTGGTTGATATACTGAGAATCACAGAACTGAAACACTAATTGGGGAAGCATCCCTTCACCGAACTCCACTCTTTTATGTTTCACAAGACTGTTATTTTTCCGGATAATCAGTTCATTTGCATCCTCAGGGGTCAGTGCCAATCCAAATGTCTCTGTCTTCTCATTACATGAAATCAACATCTGAACATCTTTTTCCTGCTTTTGCAGCTGCATCATTTCAAAGATTTTCCCATCCATAACCAAACCTCCTATCAGGTAGTTTTTCCATTATAGTGCCACGGCCATACCATTACAAGTCTTGAAAAAAAGGCTGTTTTATGGTATAGTAATAGCAGATAGAAGAAGAATTAGCTTTTTATCCAACCTTGATTTTATTGAATTAATACAAAATGGCCATAGCTCTACAGTAATAAAACTTTGCATGGAATATATCAAAGTTTTCTGTAGTGCTATGGCCATTAATAATTTAATATTCTTTCATCAGCTGAATTTCCGATGAAACCTTCCGGACAGTTCTGTTCCCTGATCCAGATATTTTGCCAGATTCACCAATAAATCGGGGGCTTCATCCAAAGCCTTCTCATATAACAGCAACAGATTCAAAACCGCTGGCTTCGATCTGGGATTTGGCTTCTTTCTCAATACCTGATCTGAAATCGAAGTCTCAACCCCCATTGCCTTCATCCCCAGAAGAAGCCCATTCCGAAGA
>DVNN01000220.1 GCA_018714325.1 Candidatus Pelethocola excrementipullorum | reverse complement strand
AGCATTCCGGCATTGATTCTTGAAAGGAGCATGAGGAATGAAACATAGGCTCAAATTCACGAGAGAACAAAGGCAGACGAGGACAGCCTTTATTATGCTGCTGCCGGCGCTTGCGTTCTTAGCCGTGTTAATCGCGTATCCATTGCTGAAAGTAATCCATGATGCATTTAGTCATGTGCATCTTATCAATAAATCCATGACAGGATTTGCAGGACTGGCTAATTTCCAAAAAGTAATTTCCGATGAACATTTCGGACAGGCCATAAGAAATACGATTGTCTGGACCGTATTTTCTGTCTTAGGGGAATTCCTTATGGGAATGACAACAGCGGTTCTGTTGAATCAGAAGTATAAGGGCAGGGGGATTTTCCGTACCTTTATCTTCATCCCCTGGCTGGTTCCCATTGTTGTAGCAGGTATGACCTGGGACTGGCTGTTGAATCCGGAGTTCGGTCTCGTAAACTATATTCTCCAGAGCTTTCATCTTGTAAAACAACCGATAAACTTTCTGGGGGATATTAAATATGCCATGGGCACTGTTATATTCGTCAATATCTGGAGGAGTTTTCCCTACTATACTATTTCCTTCTTGTCAGCCATGCAAAGTATTCCGGGGGAACTGACGGAAGCGGCGGCAATTGACGGAGCCGGAGCCATTAAGCGGTTTTTTAAGGTTACCCTGCCCCAGCTTCGATCCGTATCCTTGGTCATCGTATTTATTCATATTATCTGGACGGCCATTAACTTTGATTTCATATGGGTTATGACAGAGGGAGGGCCCAATTATGCGACGGAAACCCTGCCGCTGATGATATATAGATACTCCATGAAGACCTTTGACGTAGGCGCCGCCTCCGCACTATCCACCATGATGTTTACCGTTATGACCATATTGTTTGTGTTCTACTATAAAAAGCGGGTGAAGATCAGTGAAGATACAAATTAAAGAAGGAGGAGGAGAACATGCTCAACAAGAGAAATCGGGTGATATCACGAGTCATTACCTATGTTTTGGTGTCCATCATTTCATTTTTTTGTATTTTCCCATTGATCTGGATGATCATCAGTGCATTTAAGCCTAAAAATGAAATACGGACGGCAATCCCGAGCTTGATGATTGACAGCCCGACCATAGATAATTTTAAGAGGGTATTGGTGGATGCAGGATTTATTAATTATATAAAAAATAGCTTTATTGTATCGTCCATTGCCTGTATAATTTCTATGGTGATTGCAATTATGGCAGGCTACGCCTTAAGCAGGTATTATAAGAAAAGAATCGTGAAGGTGTCCAACTTTGCCATGATGCTGTCCCAGATGATACCGGGAGTATTACTGCTGGTTCCTTTATATATCATCATGCAGGGGTTGAAGTTGCTGGAATCCTATCAGGGCCTTATATTGGCTTATACGACCTTTGTAATTCCATTGTGTACCTTTATGATGAGTAGCTTCTTCGATACCGTGCCCCTAGCGTTGGAAGAGGCTGCGGAAATAGATGGATATAATAAGTTTCAGATTATAATTAAGGTTATCATACCGTTATCCATACCAAGTTTAATCTCCACAGGCTTATATGCCTTTATCAATGCATGGAATGAATTTATGTTTGGATACATCTTTATCTCTACGGATAAGTTTCGAACATTAACCCCGGCGATTATGCTGTTTAAAGGGGCGAATACCATTGACTGGGGAGGGATGATGGCCGGATCTGTGGTGGCGGTAATCCCTGTAACAATTATCTTTTTATTTTTACAGAAATATTTCCTCGCTGGTTTGATGAGCGGTTCTGTAAAGGGATGATTTAACAGAGGATATTTATATTAATAAAAACAAGAGGAGGAAATAAAAGATGAGCTTTAAGATTGCAATTATTGGTGCAGGAAGTTTGGTTTTTGCCCGGACCTTGTTTACAGACATCATGTCGGTGCCGGAATTCCATGATATTGAGGTGGCATTTACAGACATCAATGCTCATAATCTTGAGAAGGTGACAGAATTATGTCAAAGAGATTTGGACAGTAATGGAATACCGATTAAAATTCAGGCTACCACAGATAGAAGAGAGGCATTTAGGGATGCCAGATATATCATCAACTGTGTGAGAATCGGCGGGCTGGAAGCATTTGAAATGGATATTGATATTCCCCTTAAATATGGGGTGGATCAATGTGTTGGTGATACCCTCTGCGTGGGAGGAATTATGTATGGCCAGAGAGTGATCGCCGAAATGCTGGGATTTTGCAAGGATATCAGAGAGGTTGCAGAGCCGGATGCCATAATGTTGAATTATTCCAATCCCAATGCCTTGGCGACCTGGGCTTGTAATAAATACGGGGGTGTTAAGACCATAGGATTGTGTCACGGTGAAATACATGGTGAGATTCAGATTGCCGAGGTGTTGAAGATACCCAGAGAAGAGCTGGATATCACCTGTGCCGGCATCAATCATCAGACCTGGTATATTTCCATTAAACACAAGGGAAAAGAGCTGTTGGATCAGGTTTTGCCGGGATTTGAAGCCCATGAAAAGTTCAGTGAGGAAGAGAAAGTCCGGATTGACATGTTGAAACGCTTTGGTTACTATTCCACCGAGTCCAATGGTCATCTGTCGGAATATGTGTCCTGGTATAGAAAGAGACCAGATGAAATCAAGGATTGGATTAACCTGGACAATTGGATCAATGGAGAAACCGGGGGATATCTTCGCGTAACCCGTGAGGAGAGAAACTGGTTTGAGACCGAGTATCCCAAGATATTGGCAGAGGCGCCTAAGAAGTATGACGGTTCGGAACGTGGGAAAGAGCATTGTTCCTATATTATTGAAAGCCTGGAGACAGGGCGTATGTATCGGGGACATTTTAACATGATGAATCAGGGGTGTATTACAAACCTTCCGGATGAATGTGTCGTGGAAGTTCCCTGTTATGTAGACGGGAATGGAATATCCGTGCCTCGGGTTGGGGAACTGCCTCTGGGATGTGCAGCGGTGTGTTCTCAGTCCATCTGGGTGCAGAGACTGGCGGTAGAGGCGGCCGTATCCGGCGATGTCCAGCTGCTGAAACAGGCGGCTTTGATGGATCCACTCACTGGTGCCGTATGTAATCCTCCGGAGATCTGGCAGATGATCGATGAGATGCTGATCGCACAGGAAAAGTGGCTTCCTCAGTATCAGGAAGGAATTCAGGAGGCGAAAGAGCGTTTCGAAAGCGGAAACCTCATCCCTACAAATGAAGGCTACAAAGGAGCGGTCCGCTTAAGGGAAAAGACTGTCGAAGAGGTTGCGGCGGAAAGAGATAAAAGAGTGATAACGGCAGAGTAATAGGAAAAACAAAGTAAAAAGTAGTAGACCGTGATTTGGTATTGATCCGAATTACGGTCTATTGTTTGAATACATTCAGCCTAAACAATGCATTGAAGCAAGGATTTCAGATTATGGCAACAAAGGAAAAGTATGGGGGATATTTCCTGGAACGGTGCTTGACATCTTGTTTTTACTGTGTCAGAATACATTTATAAGTACCCTTAGGATAATATGATTTAGGAGCTGGAAAATATGGGTTTTAAAGAAGTAAGGAAAGTAAATGTAAGTGATGAAGTATATAAACAGATATTAAATGAGATTGTGAGCAAAAACCTAAGACCAGGGGACAAGCTTCCTACCGAATTAGAGCTGGGACAGACCTTTGGCGTAAGTAGAGTCAGTGTACGCGCTGCCTTGCAACGTCTGATGGGTGCTGGGATTATTGAATCTGTCAATGGTGGCGGCACTTATGTCAAACATCTGCCAGAAGTCACGGTATTAAGCGGTATTATGCCCATGATTGCCCTCGGTAATTACGATACAAGTCATATTGTGGATTATCGTCGTAGCATAGAGGTAGTTTCAGCAGAACTGGCGGCCAGATTGGCTGTCGATGAGGATATTGCAGAACTTAGGGAAATTTATACCGAAATGGAAGCCGCGAACAAAGCTGGTGACGTAGAAAAGTATTCTGAACTGGATCTTGATTTTCATATGTGTATTGCCAGGATGAGTAAGAATCCTTTCATCATCTATTCTATGGAACAGCTCAAAGATGCATTCTTTATGCATATTTCAAAGCTGAACCAGGTGTATGGATGTAATGATGGTTTTAATTATCATGGCCGTATCCTTGATATGATTGCCAGTCACAACCAGCAGGGAGCCAGAGAATACATGAACTTGAACCTGCTTAATACACAGCAGAAGGTGTTGGAGTGGGAGGATGATCTTGATGATTAGCAAATTGCACCAAAAATCCAGAGAGAATTACCAAAAAATTAAATAATTTTCTTGACAAGCTGTATTACAGCATATATAATACAAGAAAAAAGCACAAATAGGTATTTAAATTTAATGATTTAGCCATATTTGTGCTTTTTTAAAACAAAGCTGTATTACAGCATACAGAATTAAGGAGGATTATATGAATTCACGAGAAAGAGTACAGGCTGCACTAGATTATAAGCCTGTAGACCAAGTTCCATTGGATGCAACCCTAACTATCGGTGCATGCAATAAGCTGATTAATCATCTGCAGCTTCCGGTGGAGCCAGTTAAAGAATGCTGCATCTTCCAGCTCTGTTTTCCAGAGCCGGAGATTCTAAAGTCGCTTGGCATCGACTGCACCTATCTTCCAATAAACGTTCCGTCGAATGTAAAGCCATATCAATATGGCGATATGGAACATGTAACTGAATTCGGGTTGCTATACCGGAAAACAGTGACGTCAGAAGGATATGAAGATATGCAGATTGTAAACGCTCCTCTGGCAGATTATGAGATGGAGGATTTGGATAAGTATCCTTGGCCGGATCCCAATGACGATGCTATTTATGCAGGTCTGAGGGAACGGGCAAAATGGCTTTATGAAAATACTGATCTTGCCATTGTAGGTTACTTCGGAGGTTCCATGTTCACATTAGCAAGCCAGCTTCGCGGAATGGAAAATTGGCTTGTCGATATGGTGGCGGATCCAGAATATGCGATAGCGTTGATGAATCGCCTAAAAGAATACTTCATCACTCTATATTCCCGGTGCCTGGACGAATGCGGAGAATATCTCTCATTTATCCGTACGGATTATGATGATTACGGCGCGCAGAACAGTGAATTGATATCTCCAACGATGTTCCGTGAAATGGTTAAGCCCATTATTTCTGATTATTATACTACAATAAAGAAAAAGTTCCTGGAGAAAAACCCGAATGGCAAGCTGATGAAACACACCTGCGGTTCTGTTTACAATTTTATCGATGATTTTGTGGATATGGGTATCGATATGTTGGATCCGATTCAGACCACAGCAGCAAACATGGGGATTGAGAACCTGACTAAGTTTAAAGGAAAAATTGTTTTCCATGAGGCTATTGACACGATGCATCTGATGCCCCAAGGGACACCGGAGGAGGTGGATGAAGCGGTCAAGAAGGCAATTGAGCAGCTGGCGATGGAAAATGGCTCCGGGTATCTGATCGGGCCGGGTCATCACTTGCAACCGGACGTTCCGCCGGAAAATTTTGTGGCTTTACGGGATGCAGTGAAAAAATATGGAACTTATAATAGAAAACTCTAAAATACATACCAGCCTGTCCTATCGCTTCCGAGAAGAAATTTTCACCGGAAGCAGCCCAAGGTAGTTCCATTGCCTGGGGCTGAGAAAAAATATTTGATAAAACGAGATGTGAAACTTAAAATTCCTTGAAATTAAAGGAAAAAGCATTAGTTATATACAGGGAGAGAAATATATGAGAAGAAGAGTGTTAGCATTAATTATGGCTGCAGTCATGGTAGTGCCATTTGCAGCTTGTGGGCAAGAATCTTCAGCGGAGAAGAAGACATCAAATGGTGAG
>DVNN01000219.1 GCA_018714325.1 Candidatus Pelethocola excrementipullorum | reverse complement strand
TTTAGCATAATAGGTCAGATAGATCTGCGCCCCGGCACGATATGTGGACACAGCCATCTCACACATGATTTTTTCTTCTTCGATCCAGCCGTTTTTGGCCGCTGCCTTCACCATGGCATATTCCCCGCTGACGCTATATGCAGCCATAGGTATCTGAACCTCATCTTTTACCCTTGTGATCATATCCAGATAAGACAGGGCAGGCTTCACCATGATGATATCGGCGCCTTCCCCCACATCCAAAATGGCCTCTTTTATGCCTTCCCGGCTGTTGTGATAATCCATCTGGTAGCTTTTGCGGTCACCAAAGGATGGTGCGGAACCTGCGGCATCCCGGAATGGACCGTAGAATGCGGATGCATATTTGACGGCATAGGACATGATCGGGATTTCTTTATAACCGCTGCTGTCCAGTTTCCTTCGGATTGCCAGAACACGTCCGTCCATCATGTCTGAAGGTGCCACCATATCGGCTCCTGCCTCCACATGAGACAAAGCGATTCTGCTCAAATACTCCAGAGTCTGGTCATTCTCCACATCATGGCCGCAGAGGATTCCACAATGGCCGTGGGAAGTGTATTCACACATACAGACATCGGTGATATAGTACAGGTTTGGAAACTGTTTTTTTGCCTCACGGAGTGCCTTCTGTACGATTCCGTCTTCCGCATAGGCCTGACTCCCAACCTCATCCTTCTCATCGGGGATCCCGAACAACATGACACTGCCGACTCCGGCCTTTGTCAGACGTTCCAATTCGTAAGACATCCGGTCAACACTGTAGCGGTACTGACCCTCCATGGACGAAATTTCTTCTTCAATCCCCTCGCCATCCTTTACAAACATCGGGTAAATCAAGGAGGATTTATCCATTCTTGTCTCTCTTACCATCTTCCGTATGCTGTCTCCTCCACGCAGACGGCGTGGTCTTATAATCTGATCCATATCCGTTATCCGTCCTTTCTTGTTTCGTTCTACACTCGCAGGATTTCCGCCCTTCTAAATCACTTCTGTTCTTTTAAAGCTTTTAATTCCAACACAAGGTCAACCAAGCTGTCCATGGTAGCCTGCTCAGCCATGTAGGTCTTCATCCCACAGGCATCAGCAGCGGCCTTTGTCTGCTTTCCGATACAAGCAGCAGTTACAAGACCGTAATCCAACCCTTTTGTGGCTTCCACAAAACCTCTGACCGTGGATGCGCTGGTGAATACTGCACAGTCAATTTTTCCATTTTCAAAAAGTTTCTGTTCATCCAGATATTCCGCGCGCTCATAGGTTGTTCTGTAAGTAGGCACGTCATCCACATGAAGATCAGAACCTTTTTTGATTTCATCCAGAATCTCCATACCACCTATCTCAGCCCTCGGAAGCAGGATTCGCTCTCCCAGAACACAGGTATTCGCCAATGCGGCTCCAAGTGCGGCTCCGTCAAAGATTTCAGGTACCAGGTCGGTATAGAACCCATGTTGTTCCAGAGCTTTACAGGTGCCGGTTCCCACCGCAGCAAACTTACATCCCATCAGCTTTCTGATATCACAGTGAAACTTTCGCATCTCTTCGAAGAAAATCCGCACTCCTGTAGGACTTGTAAATGCAATCCACTGATATTTATCCAGATTCTGCAGACTCTCCTCAAGTCTTTTATTATCTTCAATAGCACTTGTCTCAATGGCCGGAAGTTCCAATACTTCAGCCCCCCGCTGTCTCAATTTCTCAGCGGACTTAGAATTCAGATCTTGCGGACGGGTGATCACCACCTTATATCCAGCCAGCGGAAGCTTTTCATACCATTCAAATTCCTGGGCAAGTCCGCAGACCTTACCCACCACGATAATTGCCGGTGTCTCAATGCCCTGACGCTCCACTTCCTCAGGCAGGGTGGCGACAGTAGCCACAATCCGCTTCTGCCCTGCCGTGGTTCCCTGCTGTAGGATGGCGGCCGGCATTTCCGGTTCCATGCCCGCAGTCAATAGATTTTGGCAGATATCCTTCAGCGCAGTTACCCCCATCAGGAATATCAGAGTACCTTTCGTCCTTACCAGCGCTTCAAAATCAATATCATAGGCAGCCCCGGCTTTTTTATGACCTGTTATAATATGCAGAGAGGAACAGTAATCCCTATGTGTCACAGGAATTCCATTATAGGCAGGTACCGCGATTGGAGATGCCACTCCCGGCACAACCTCATACGGAATCTGGTGTTCCGTTAAAAGTTCTAATTCCTCGCCACCTCTTCCAAAGAGGAAAGGATCTCCACCTTTCAGCCTCACCACCCGGTATCCCTTCTGAGCCTCTTCCAGAAGAATCTGATTGATTTCATCCTGATTTTTGGTGTGGTTTCCTGCATTTTTGCCCACATCAATGGTTCTTGCAGACTTGGGGATCATGGCTAGCACGCCATCTCCTACCAACCTGTCATAAACCACCACTTCTCCTTGTTTTAACACCTTTTCCGCTTTTCTGGTCAGCAGTCCCACATCTCCGGGACCCGCCCCCACCAGCCAGACTTTACCTGTACTCATGACTGCTCACCTCTCTTCAACTCTTGTGCCAGGGCTATCCCTAAGCTTTCTGCCTCTTCTACCGGTCCGCTCGTCTCGCCTTTCCGATAGATGTCACTGTCTTCTTCACAATATAATCCACTCAGATGAATCCGGCCATCCCGGATTTGGGCAAATGCGGCAATGGGGGAGGAACAGCCTCCGTCCAGTTCACGCACGAAAGCACGTTCGCAAATGGCAGCATAAGTACCTTCTTCATCGGAATATCCATTTAGATAGTCATAGTTCTCACCCGCTCTTCCCTGCACGGCCAGAATTCCCTGCCCTGCAGAAGGAATCACCTCTTCTGGTTCAAAATACCGGCTGATCCGTTCTTCCAGCCCCAGCCGCTTCAGTCCTGCCGCCGCCAGCACCAATGCGCTGTATTCACCGGAGTCCAGCTTTCTGAGTCTGGTTTGAACATTCCCCCGCACACTGGCGAATTCAGCCTGGGGATATAATTCTTTCAATTGTAACACACGTCTCATGCTGGAAGAACCTATGGGCTTTGACAGATCCAGCTCTGTCACCCCCTTAGGAAGCACCAGGACATCCCTGGGATCCTCTCTTTTAGAATAAGCCAAAACCGGCATTTCCTCAGGCACTTCCATAGGCAAATCCTTTAAACTATGAACGGACAGGTCGCTTCTCTTTTCCAGCAATGCCTTATCCAATTCTTTGACAAACAGTCCCTTGCCCCCGATTTTATCCAGAGTGCGGTCTAAAATCTTATCCCCGGTAGTCTTCATTTTCAGAAGAGAAACCTCTGCTTTTGGGCACTGTTTCTCGATAAAATCTTTAATCATCTCACTTTGTACCAGTGCCAGAAGGCTCTCCCTGGTTCCGATTGTAATCCGCATCATTGCCTCCTAAGATTTGTTCTATCTGTCTTCTTGTCTCCTTCACCTTTTTGTGGTTGGCGCTGCAATCGTTGATACCGATGACCAGCTCCTCTTGTTTTACCACCGATGGGAAGAAGAAATCACATTCCTTTTGATTACTACAGTTGTTAGCCAGAATTCCACGAGCACGGGCAGCTGTGCAGATCCCACTGTTCAGTTCCCTGTCATCTGTACAGGCCAGAACCAAAAAGATACCATCTAACATACGTTCCTCATATGCTCCGCCAACAACCTTAATTTTCTGCAATTTGACTAGCGTTTCAATTTCCGGACAAATATCCCTGGAGGCCACCTCTACCTCTTCCGCAAATTGGAGGAGAGTCTTAATTCTTCGCAGAGCGATGTTACCCGCACCCACCACCAGAATTCTTTTACTCCTAATGTCCAAAAACAATGGAAAATAACCTAATTTATTCTTCATATAATTTCTCCAGACCATCCAGACAACCACGGAATTCAGGGCCTTCCAGATAGTCCCGCAGGCCATACATCATCTTTCCAACCACCTTACTGGCGGCCACATCGATATTACTCAAAAGAAGCTGTTGTTCCCCTTCCGGCATGGGTAATTTTCGGATGATTTTCTGAAGCCTTAAGTTTAAATCCGTTACCGCATCCACCTGTAGCCCCTGGATCCTTGGAATCAGATCCCGGCAGTCATACCAGTTATAGAAATCAGACATCTCAGACGAGAGAACTTCCTCAGCCTGGGCGATGGCTTCCGTATTGGCATCCTGCACCTTAATCTGGAAGGCATCGATATCATAGAGTGTAATATGCTCAAGCCTTCCAACCTCTGGTTCGATATCCCTGGGAACCGCCAAATCGATCAGGTAAATAGGATGATCAATCACCACCTCGTCGGTAAATAATTCCCGGCGGATGGTATAATTGGGACTGGATGTAGCACTGACCACTAGGTCGCACTTGGGCAATAATTCCATTCGCTCCCCGTAGTTAATCCGACTGCATCCTCTTGGGATATTCACAACTCCACTCCGATATTGACGGACTGTCACCGTCACATCCGCGCCATATCTGGTCAGCGTCTGGGCAGCCAGTTTTCCCATCTCCCCGTTGCCGATGACCATACAGGTTCTGTCTTTCAAATCAAACCCCTGGCTTTTCAGCATCTCCACCGCCCGGTCCACGGCCGTGGCATTGGCGTGGGTAAACACCACCTCTGTCTTAACCTTTTTAGCTGCTGTCACCGCTTTCCGAAAGAGCACCTCCAGCACATTATCCGTACTGTAGTTCTCCCTGGCCAGCGCCAAGGCATCTTTCACCTGTGTGATGATTTGATCCTCAGCCAAAATCGCAGATTTCAAGCCACAGGTCAGATGAAATAAGTGATTTACGGCCTCTTCTTCCATCCGCTCCACAAAATAACTGGCATATTGGTCTTTGGATGCCCCCTTTAACTCACATAACTCATTCAGCAGGGATCCTTCGTAATCCTCATCCACGCTGGCCCATAACTCCATTCGGTTACATGTGGATAAAATCACACTGCCCCGGATGCCTGGTTTTGCTATCAACAATTCCATGGCCTCGGCAGCGCTTTTCTTGGTAAATGAAAAGATGGCACGGATATCCACTTCTGCCAGATTATAATCAATTCCGATCATTCGTATACTCATCTTTGGTACCTCCACAAACTTAGGCTGACCAGGTACATACGAACCAGTCTCAAACCGAAACCCGAAGGAATTCATTCTGAGGCTGGTTCGTATGTATCTGGTCGGTCTACGCCCCTATCATATCACATTCTTTTTCATTTCTGAACAACTTTTTGCTTTTTACCAGATTGAGGACGCTCGCTTTTTTGCTCTAAGTCGCTTGTATTCTAGGTTCTGACAGTGAAAAAATGTTTAAAATCTCTGCCTCTTTAGGTTACCGGATGACTAAATACACTCAAAAAGCGACAACTTTTGTAAAACCGTGGTATATTTTGTCCAAAACATTGACTTTTCTCCCGTTTAGCCTTATAATTTTCTTACAATTGAATGCGATGAGGAGCCTGTGATTCATTCCACAGGAGAATAGGGAAGTGGGGTTATATTCCCCCGCGGTCACGCCGCTGTAATAGCAGAGTTTTGCTCTACAAGTACTTGTGTACTTAAGCCACTGGGAAACTGGGAAGGCAGAGCAAAGTGAAGACGCTTAAGCCAGAAGACCTGCCCGTCGTATGAGATTTACGTGAACGCTACGAGTGATGGCACCACGTAGGACGGCTTTTTGTCACCCTGCCGTCGACGCCCTTCAATTACACCACAATAGTCCTGATGAGGCGTTTTTTTCGTGCAATTTTGCATACTGTGAGATGGGTGCACACAAGAATGAAAGGAGAGATTATGAGTAAAAAGCAAAAACAAATGGTAGCACTATCTGCTGCATTGGCAATCAGCTTCGGAATCATTCCGACGGCTAACGCCATGCACATCATGGAGGGGTATCTTCCTCCCCTATTCTGTGTTGTCTGGGGTGTCATTTGCATTCCATTTCTGGCCGCAGGATTTTTTTCCATCAAGAACACTTTAAAAAACAACCGGAAATCGTTGACGATTCTGGCCATGGCCGGAGCCTTCATCTTCGTGATTTCCTCTCTTAAGATTCCATCTGTGACCGGAAGTTGTTCCCACATGACAGGTACAGGACTGGGAGCCTTGTTGTTCGGTCCGGCCTCCGTCAGTATTCTGGGCATCATCGTATTGTTGTTCCAGGCGATCCTTCTGGCACATGGCGGCCTTACTACCTTGGGAGCTAACTGCTTCTCCATGGCGATCGCCGGCCCCTTTGTGTCCTTTGGAGTCTATAAATTATGTCTGAAATTAAAAGTCAATAAACTGGTAGCCGTCTTTCTTGCCGCCGCCCTTGGAGATATCATTACCTATGGCGTAACGGCCGCTCAGCTGGCTCTGGCTCATCCTTCCGAATCCGGCGGCGTGGGTGCTTCCATGGCAAAATTCCTGGCTGTCTTTGCTCCAACTCAGCTGCCACTTGCAATCCTTGAGGGTATTGTGACCGTGCTGATCATCATCGGCCTTGAGACTTATGCAAAGAAAGAGCTGAAAGCAATCGGCTTTATAAAGGAGGATTAACCATGAAAGAGAAGAAACGTACCGGTTTAGTAATTTTTCTGTTAATCGCGGCAATCTGCATTGCCTTGATTCCTTTCTTCGCCTTAAGAGGTGCCGAATTCGGAGGTTCCGACGACGCCGGAAGTGAAGTTGTGGCTGAAGTCAGCGAAGGATATGAGCCCTGGTTCACACCGATTCTGGAAACCGCCATCGGAGGGGAACTGCCCGGCGAAGTGGAAAGCCTGTTCTTCTGTCTTCAGACTGGAATTGGCGTAGGCATCGTGGCTTTCTTTATGGGCCGCTTTGTGGAACGCAAAAAACTTGGTAAAGAGGACTCGGACCTTTAAAGCTCAGGCCCTGCCGTTCTCCCCTATTTCGTAAATATTGAGGTGTTATCATGATACTAATCGACAAGCTTTGTTATCATTCAAAACTTCGTTATATCAATACAGGTGTAAAAATGGCATATGCGGGAATCACCCTTCTTTTATGTATTATCAGCCACTCTATTCTTGTGGCTGGTATCGTGCTGGGTGTGAATGCTTATCTGACCATTCACAGGGGAGGGATTCCCCGTTTCCGTTATCTGCGCCTGATGAGTATTCCGTTAGTTTTCCTGATGCTTTCTACCTTGGCGATTTTGGTTAATATCAGCAAAATACCTCTGGATGCATTTGCCATCCCTCTGGGGAGTTACTATCTCACCGGAAGCATACAGGGACTTTACCATGGAGTTCAGCTGATACTGACCGCACTGGCCAGTGTATCCTGCCTGTACTTCCTTTCCTTGAACACTCCGATGACCGATATACTGAATGAACTGCGCAGAATCAAATGCCCGTCCATTCTGATTGAGCTCATGCTTTTGATCTATCGGTTCATCTTTGTTCTGATGGATGTGGCATCTGCGATCACAACCTCTCAGAACTCCCGACTGGGTAACCGGAACTTCAAAACCTCCTGCAAGTCCTTCGGCGCTCTTGGCTCCGCCCTGTTTATCCGGGCTATGAAAAAGTCCAGCGCCCTATATGATTCCATGGAGGCCAGATGCTATGACGGCACCATCCGTGTACTCACCGAGAATTATCCAGCAAAGCAATCTCAGATTCTTCTGCTGGCCAGCTTCGAAATACTACTGACCGCAATTACGATTTGGAGACTCTTATTATGATAAACAATGATGTGATACTAAAAGCCGAAAACTTGTATTTTTCCTATGACGATGAAAACACCCACTCTTTAAATGGGCTCTCCCTGGAAATCCGCCGAGGAAAGAAGATCGCGTTTATGGGAGCCAACGGCTCCGGCAAATCCACCTTCTTTCTCTGTTGCAACGGAATCCACAAGCCGAATTCCGGAACCTTATATTTCGACGGAGAACCTGTGGACTATTCCAAAGAGGGATTATTGAATCTCCGCCAGAAGGTGGGAATCGTCTTTCAGGATCCTGACAACCAACTATTTTCGGCCAGTGTTTATCAGGAAATTTCCTTTGGAATCCTGAATCTGGGCGTAACCGAAGAGGTGGCAAAAAAAGAGGTGGAAGCCATTATCGAGGAGATGGAGATCACACCTTACCGCGATAAGCCCACCCATGCTCTGTCGGGCGGCCAGAAAAAACAAGTGTCCATAGCGGATATCCTCGTAATGCACCCCGAAATAATCATCCTGGATGAGCCGGCTGCCGCCTTGGATCCGAAACATGCCGCACTGGTCAACAATGCGGTGGAACGGATGACGGCGAAAGGCATCACAGTTATGATGTCCACACATGATGTGAACTTTGCCTTTGAATGGGCCGATGAGGTGGTTCTGTTCAAAGATGGGCAGGTCCTGATGCATGGAACTTCGACGGAGGTCTTCTCCAATCGCACGGCTCTGGCACAGTCTAACCTGGAACCACCGGCTGCCCTGAAGCTCTTTGACAGCCTATGTCAAAAGGGAATCCTAAAGACAAATATGACGGTTCCCCATAATCTGGCCTGTCTGGAACAGTATATCTCGGATTTACCCTTCTTCAACACTGGAACTCCCAAACCTGTTTCCAGCGGAGCCGAAGCCAAAAAGGCCATTCTGGTGGTTAGCTTTGGAACCAGCTATGAAGAGACCCGAAAGGCCACCATCGACGCCATCGAGCAGGATGTCGCCGAGGCCTACCCGGATTACCGCATTTACAGGGCCTGGACCAGCAAGATGATCCTGGCAAAGATTAAGCGTAGGGATGGCATCCACTATGATAATGTAAAAGAAGCCTTTGAACGGATGAAGGCCGATGGCATCACCGATGTAATCGTGCAGCCTACCCACGTCATCAATGGTATCGAGAATGATATTATGACAGAAGAATCCCTTTCTTTTGCATCTCATTTCTCCACCATCCACTTTGGAACACCATTGCTGACCAGTTCGGACGACAACAACTATTTAATAGAAGCAATCCATCACGAATTCTCTGATTTGCAGGAGGATGAAGTCCTTGTTCTGATGGGACACGGAACCACCCATTATGCCAATGCAATCTATGCTGCATTGGACTATACCTTTAAGGATAGAGGCCATTCCAATATTTTCCTCGGAACTGTGGAAGCTTATCCCAGCATGGATACCTTGCTGCATATGGTAAAGGAATATAATCCAAAACGTGTGATTTTGGCTCCATTTATGATCGTTGCCGGAGACCACGCCACCAACGATATGGCAGGCGACGATCCGGAATCCTGGCGTAGCCAGTTTGAAGCCGCCGGCTTCCCAGTGACCTGCGTATTGAAAGGACTTGGAGAATATAAGGATATCCGGAATCTTTTCTTATCTCATGTGGAAGAAGCCATTCATTCGGGGAATGTTGAGATATCGGAGGATAGAAAATCATCACACTGCTAATTATGAAAGAGCCGGTTTGGTAATAAGACCAAATCGGCTCTCTCTTTCTCTCATCTCTATGCGGCTTGTAAACACACCTTATTCTTTCATTTGATAAGCCACCAGGGCAATATTATAGTACCCTTGCTTATTTAATTCTCGCTCAAAATCATGAATCTGACTTTCACACAAGTCAGGTAGTTCAGCTATCTCAAATTTGCAATTCTCATTCCATCTCTTCGTTTCAGCATCCATCTCCTCATCTTCCTTTCTTAACTCACTCTCCATGTGTTCCATCACAGATTTGCAGGATGAAGGAAGTTCTGTCACTGTCGATGTAATTTTTGATTCTTTCATAAGTTCAGCCTCCAGACTTTATTTTTAACTTATTATGTGCTGTTCATGATAAATTAAACGTTTTAAAGCTTGAATTTCCTCATTAA
>DVNN01000218.1 GCA_018714325.1 Candidatus Pelethocola excrementipullorum | reverse complement strand
ATCTGTCCGGTGTCAATACCAGTATCAATACCATGATAGATAGCGTTTTCAATAATTGGCTGCAAGGTGATCTTGTTACAATAATAATCAAGCACCTGCTCATCAATCTCAAAGGAATAGAGAAACTCTTCCCGATATCTATACTTCTGAATCTTCAGATAATTTTCCGCATGCTTCACCTCATTGCGGATGGTAATCAACTCACGCCCCCTGCTGATACTAATACGGAACAGCTTTGCAAGGGCACCGATCATCTCAACTGCTTCCTCCGACTTCTCCTGCTCACACATCCATTGAATGGAATCCAAGGTATTGTAAAGAAAATGTGGATTGATTTGTGCCTCTAAGGCTTTCAGCTCCGTCTTTCGAAGTGATATTTCCTCTTGTTTCACCCGCTGCATCAACTCACGAATCATATATACCATGTGAGAAAATGAGTCGGATAAGCTTTTAATCTCCTGAATACTATTTTCTGCCTGGTATTCAAAGGATTCTACATTTTCCTCAAACTCCTTCATCGCCTTCACCAACCGCCGCACCGGGCTTGAGACCTTCTTCGATACCACCGCACTTATCAATATCGCAAAAATAATGCTAATCACTGCAATTAGCATCACAAGTATCTTAAAAGAATTCACCTGGGCTTCAATCAGCTCATTCACATAACTGACGCCAACGATATTCCACTGACCATTATCAATCCCGGTCTTGCAGTATATATTCGTATCGACTACTGCCTCCCCATCTTTGAGATCAAGCATATTGTCGTTATTTTCTTCCGTAATCCCCACATAAATCAGCCGTTGTTTAGGATGATATACAATATTATTATGCCAGTCCATAATATAACAATACCCATGCTGCCCCACCCCTACATTAGCAATATAGGTTGCAATGGTCGAAAACTGGTAATCAATTACAACATAATATGCATCGCTCATGTAATCAACATCAATCTTCGCAGCCATGGTAACTACCCATGGATAATAGTTTACAAAACAACTTTGTATATGAGGCCTGGATAAAATAATCTTTTGATTATTGTTAAACAATTCCTCATCGTAGGACAAATTTTTATTATCATAGTCCTTAATATTCTGACCGTTATTTCCATAAAGGAGAATATTCCCTTGATAGTCATAGATGTATGCTCCGGCAACATCCTGCTGCATACTACAAAAGTTGTCCATATATTCCTGCACTTCGTCTTTACTTTCGCAGTTACCCACTTCGCGAACCAATAATTCCAGCCGGCTTTCCATCTGACCTTTAATCACATCAATCGTCCCGGCGGTCTGGCTAACCACCTGCTCGGTATTGCGCAGGGCAGACTCGGTAATATTTGCAACATATTGATTAATAAAGAATGTCGATAATATCAAAATCAGAACCAAACTCATCACAATCATAATAACCGCTATGATAACGCGCAAAGATAATCCTTTTCTATTCTTCGGTGTTTTTTTAGTTATACTCATATCAACTGTCTTTCCCTAACTCCCTGATGCGGTTTGGTGATTCTCCGTAATATCTCTTCACACAGTAACTGAAATAACGGGTGTCGCTATATCCGCACTTCTCTGCAATTTCCAGTACCTTCATTGAGCTAAACAACAAATATTCCCTGGCCCACTTCATCCGCACCTCGGTTAACAAAGTACCAAAAGTTTTTCCTGTATTCCTCTTAACAACCGCACTCAGGTAACTGGAACTTATGTGTAACATTTGACTGGCTTTGGAAATAGACATCTCTTCATCATGAAAATCATTTTTAATCAAATCCAATGCCTTTTGTGAAAGCAGCTCCGAATTCTCCCGTCTTTGATTGGCAATTATATTCCGCGCTTCAAGGCAGACCCCTTTAATCTGATCCCAGATTGGCTCATCGAACTTACGAACACGTTCTCCATTCCACAGGGTGATACGTGACAAGAACTGAGCCGCTTCCGTCTGTCCTGTAATCTCAGTCACCGATTTGCATACCGCCGCATATAGATAAATCAAAAACAAATCTAAATTATTATTCTCTTTCATCTCAGCCGACTGTGAAAGATTACTTAAATAAGCCACGATATCCTCTGGAGTCCCTGTCTTGATCAGATGGTCAATGGTCTCATCGGTAATCTCAGCCAGAACCTCCTGGCTTGTGGCAGTGATATCAGATGCATACTGAATCTGTTCCTCTAAACCGGTGTACCGCAACATTGACAAGGCTTCTTCATAAATACTGCTTAACATGGTCCAGTCATTATACATACCACTGACTCCCATGGTACACCCCAGCTTCAGAACTCGCTTTGCACTTTGTACACACTCCGTAGTTGCCAATTGAACGTATTTATTCAAATCCTTTTGGGTTCCAGTCACTATTATCATTAGTTTTTGCTTGGAATAAACCGCTCCATATGTAAGATACTTCTTAAAGATTCCATGGACAAATTCCAGATGCTTGAATTCGGTGGAATTTACCCCATCGTCGGCGGTTAACATCATCACACATATCTGAAAATGTATATCCTTACCTGCCCTATGAAGAAGCTTCAAATCCATCGCTTTTCTGATGATATCCTGCTCATCTATTGCACCAGAAACTGTAATATTGCGGTCAAACAACTGGGACATTAAAAATTCCGTCATCTGCAACTGATTCATTTTATTTTCTTGATGCTCCCGATGAAATCCTTGCAATTCTTCAAATCGTTTATCAATCTTCTCCTTGATTTCAACCAGTTCTGCCGTAATTTCTTTCGAGGATAAAGGTTTGAGCAAATAGCTAAGAACATTATACTGAATAGCCTTTTGGGCATACGAAAAGTCATCATACCCGCTGATAAAAACAATGTGCATATAAGGACGTATTTCTCTCGCCCGTCGGGCCAATTCAATCCCCGATACAAAGGGCATGCGAATATCCGTAATCAGCAAATCCGGCTGCAACAACTCTACCATTTCTAAAGCCACAGCCCCGTTTTCCGCTTCCCCAACCACTTCAAATCCCAGCTTATTCCAATCAATATTATTGATAAGAGCTTGTCTTAATTCATATTCATCATCTGCGATTATAACTGTATACATATCTTATCCCCCTGGTATAAATGTTCTTCCTACACATCCTCTTCGTCCTTAAATTTTCTAACGTCATAATAACACACCACATTTCATATCGCAATTAGATATGCAGCTTTTGCAGCAGCTATCACTTCAGCGTCCAGAAATACATCACTTATCCCAAAACGGAAATAACAATTTTTGATTCTCCTCTGTATACATATTTTCTTTTGTAATTATGATAGATCCTGAATCCACCTTTTCCGAAGAATTCTCACCATTCACCACCTGAACCGCCTTTTCCACTCCTAAATACCCCATAACAAATGGTTCCTGGATGATGATTGCGGAAAACACCCCCTCTTCCAGAAGGCGAATCTCCTCTTTGGAACTATCGAAACCTACCATCTTCACCTGTTCACTTAAGCCCATCTCCCTTATTGCTCTTGCCGCTCCCACCGAAGAATATTCATTCAATCCGAAGATTAAATTGATATCCGGATTCTTTTTCAACAGTTCAACAGTCACGTCGAAGGCTTCCTCATAGGTTGAGTTGGAATATACTCTGCCCACAATATGATCCGAATAAGATCCCAGTCCCAGTCTTAATCCTTCTTCTCTGTCAAACGCCGTTGAGGAACCTTTGACATGGCTGATAATACCTATGACAGGCTCAACATCGCCTATTAAGAATTCCTTTGCGTATTCACCCATCTTCGTACCTGCTTCCGTATTATCTGTGGTAACCGCTGCATCCTCAATATGCTCATTCAAAAAGGAGTCTATCAGTATCAATTTGATACCCGCTTCCTTTACCTTCCTGGCAGTTTCTGTTTCCTCGATATATCGGCAGGGGGAAATCAGTATCGCGTCCGGCCGCTCCTCAATCGCCTCTAAAATCAGTTCTTTTTGTCCTTCATAATCATCCTCAGAAGCCGGGGACACCACCTTTAGATCTACTTGATATTCATCCGCCGCTTCCTGGGTCCCTTCAAGCAGAGAGGTCCAAAAATCATTGGCTTTATCCTGTGTCTTTGGAATATATATCAATTGATATTTGTTATTTGTATCTTCTTCTCTGTCTTTCATATATCGATACGTAAAGAACAGTGCAACAGAAAGGATTCCGATAATTGTAATTGCTGACAGACCTTTTTTACTCAACTTCATCTCGCTCCTCCTGATTTGGAATTGTAATAAATACTGTCGTACCCAACCCTTGGATACTTCTATAGGAAAGACCATATTTCTTACCATAGTGAAGCTGCAAACGGTTGTGAACATTATAAATACCTACATGGTTTCCATTTCTGGCCTGAGCCCTCTCCTCTATTTTACCTTCGAAAATCTTCGTTATCGTATCTTTATCAATGCCAATCCCATTATCCCGGATACTCAGGACAATATCATGTCCTACGATACCTCCGGTAATCCAAATCATGCCCTTGGAATCCAGATACTTAATTCCATGATAAATTGAATTTTCAACCAGGGGCTGTATCACCAACTTTACGATTTCCTTCTTTAGAATAGCTTCATCAATATCTATTTCAAATTCCAATTGGTCTTTATACCGCATCTTCTGTATGGTCAAATAACTTCTGGTATAGCTGATTTCTGTTTCGATAGAAACCTTCTCGGCTTCAT
>DVNN01000217.1 GCA_018714325.1 Candidatus Pelethocola excrementipullorum | reverse complement strand
ATGAAATTCCGTACCAGCTATGGACAGAATGCTTTGAAGCATTCCATAGAAGTAGCGCAGCTGGCAGGACTTCTTGCTGGTGAAGTGGGAACAGACGTGCGTATGGCAAAACGCGCTGGACTGTTACATGATATTGGAAAATCCATTGACCATGAAGTGGAAGGATCCCATATTCAGATTGGTGTCGATCTCTGCCGTAAGTACAAAGAGTCTGCACTGGTCATCAATGCGGTGGAATCCCATCATGGTGATGTAGAACCTCAGTCTCTGATTGCATGTCTCATACAGGCAGCTGATGCAATTTCTGCAGCACGCCCTGGAGCAAGAAAAGAGACACTGGAAACATATACAAACAGATTGAAACAATTAGAAGATATTACCAACTCCTTCAAGGGAGTGGACAAGTCTTTTGCTATTCAGGCAGGTAGAGAAGTTCGAGTTATGGTAGTGCCGGATCAGATCAATGATAACGAGATGGTACTGTTGGCAAGAGATATTTCAAAGCAGATTGAAGCTGAATTGGAATATCCTGGACAGATTAAAGTGAATGTAATTCGTGAGAGCCGCGTAACTGATTACGCGAAGTAATCTCTGAAAAGTATTTGAGATAAAGGTTACGATTCTTATATTTAGGTATAAGAATCGTAACCTTTCTTTTTTACTTGACAGAGAGTAGACTCTATCCTGTATGATGGAATAGACTGAAATTATATATACATTAAACTTATAGAGGAGAAATTATGTATTTTGTTTATTACTTATTACCGGCCTTATGTATGATACCAATCGGGGTATATCTTTACTTCTATCTGAAGAGAATGGCTGGATGGTTACATCTCGATACGAAAAAACTCTGGGTTAGGCTGTTGGCTGCGGGGTTAAGTGCCTTTTTTGCCTTGCTGGCCTCCAATATCTGGGGAATATGGGCGGTCATCGTACTTCATCTGGTTACATTCGTCCTGGTGACCCAGCTGCTGTATTTCCTATGTAGGAAAATCATCACCAGCGAAGGGGCATCTCGCCGTCTTGCCAAGGCATACCAATGTGGGCTGGTTCCCATCGTCTGTACAATATTAGTTTTGGGATATGGGTATTGGAACATGGGACATGTGGTGGAGACTAGATATACAATCCATACCAAGAAAGAGATCAGAGAAGAAGGATATCAGGTTGCCATGATTTCCGACCTTCATTATGGTACCACCATGGGGCCGGAAAAGCTTGAACGTATCTGCAGACAGATAGGGGATATGAATCCTGATCTGGTCGTTTTGGACGGAGATATTGTGGATGAGGCCACCGGCTTTGATGAGTTGCAAGAAGCGGTGGAATTACTTGGATCTATACCAAATACCTATGGCATCTTTTACGTCTATGGGAATCATGACAGAGCCTTGTATGCGGAGAATCCTGATTTTACGCCCGCTCAGCTGCTGGAGTCATTAGAGCAGTCCGGCATTAAGGTCTTAAGAGATGAATCATATCAGATTAATGGGGAGTTCTCCATCATTGGAAGAGACGACAGAGCCAATCCCATCAATGGAGGAAGGCTGAGTAGTGAAGCCTTGTTGAATGGAGTAGACAGAACGGATTTTCTCCTGCTTTTGGATCATCAGCCCTGCGAATTGGAAGAAAACAAACAGGTGGGCTATGATCTGCAGTTATCCGGCCATACCCATGGGGGACAAATCTGGCCCATGGGTGTGTTCAACGGCAGGCTGGGGTTTGGTGAGATGAACTATGGATACCGTAACATGGATGGATTTCAGGTGATAGTTTCATCCGGTATGGCAGGCTGGGGATATCCGGTCAGGACGGGGTCAAGTTCTGAATTTGTATCCATCTCCATCTCAAATCCTTAAGACCGTATAATGGTTATCGGGAATGAGGGAGTTGGATGACAAAGCAGGTTCCGAAATCTGTTTCGTCAACAAAGATCATACCCTTATGGAGTTGGATGATTTCCTTTGCTATACTAAGGCCAAGGCCAAAATGTTCCTTCTTTGTATGGCTTACATCTCCACGATAAAAGCGTTCAAAAACATGAGACCTGTCCCCGGAGGCAATTCCAGGACCATTGTCGGCTACCCTTAATTCCTGCTTATTACCCCGGTCAATCAGGGAAAGACTGATACAGCTTCCCACGGGGGTGTAGGAGAAGGCATTATCAATTAGGATGGAAAGAACCTGCTCTATTCTAGAACTGTCACAGATGCATTTTTCCGTGGTTTCCTCGGGAAGAGAGATGTTCAGTTGATAGCCTTTGTCAGTGGCCAGGGGCTCATACTTCTCGTAGACGTTAAGCAGCAGGGTATCCAATTCCACAGGCTCTGGTTTCAGACTCCAAGTTTTGTTGTCGGCGTTGGCCAGGGAAAGCATGTCATCAATCAGACGGGACATGCGTTTTCCTTCGGACTCTATGGTATCGGCAAAGTGCCTGGCCTCATCCGGATTCCCCTTTTTCATGGCGGATAAACTTGAAAGCATGACGGTTAAGGGAGATGTGAGTTCATGGGAAGCGGAGGTGATGAATCTGGTCTGCTGGCGCCTGGTCTGTTCCAAGGGCTTA
>DVNN01000216.1 GCA_018714325.1 Candidatus Pelethocola excrementipullorum | reverse complement strand
GCATCTATTTGAGTGGAAATAAAAACTAACAAAAAAGAAATTTAAATATATAAAAAACTTGTGTTTTTATACAAAAAATGCTACAATTCACGTAATAGTTCACCGAATGATTATGTGAATTGTATTTTTTTGCTATTAAGAACGACCTGCCTTTTGCTAAACGTTGATGACATAAAACTTGATGATTTTAATCATGTAACGGAAATGAAAGGAGGAAACACATGCAACTACGAAAGATGTATTTCAACATCAACGGGGTGGACCGCATGGTCATGTGCGACCCGGATAAAGACACATTGGCCGACTTACTACGTAATTGGGGACTTACAGGTACTAAGGTGGGATGCGGCACCGGGCAATGCGGATCCTGTTCTGTGATTCTGGATGGAAAAGTAATTCGGGCCTGTACGAAAAAAGTGAGTAAAATACCCGAATTCAGCAAGATTATTACAATTGAGGGGATTGGAACACCTATGAATCTGCATCCTCTGCAGGCTGCCTGGATGGTACACGGGGGCGTACAGTGTGGTTTTTGTTCCCCGGGCTTTATTGTATCTGCCTATGGATTGTTGATGGAGAATCTCTCCCCTACCCGTGAGGAGGTAAGACAGTGGTTTAAAAAACACAATAATGTGTGCCGTTGTACAGGATATAAACATCTGGTAGATGGAGTGATGGCGGCGGCCGAAGTGATGCGTGGTGAAAAGACCATGGAAGATCTCCAATACAAAATGCCTGAGAGCGGAAGAATCTATGGTACCAGCTACCCACGGCCTTCTGCATTGGCCAAGGTTACGGGCACCTGTGACTATGGTGATGATATTAACCTGAAACTGCCTGACGGAACCCTTCACCTGGCAGTGGTTCTGGCCAGAGTGAATCATGCTAAGATTAAGGGGATTGACTTTGCCGAAGCGGAAAAGACACCTGGCTATGTGCAGGCCATAACCCATAAGGATGTGCAGGGTACCAACCGCATCATGTTCCCCTCCGGTCTTGCCCGAAGCAAGGCGGAAGGCTTCGAGCGTCCTATCTTTGTAGAGGACAAGGTCTATCGTTATGGTGACATCGTAGCTGTGATAGCCGCCAGCTCCCGTCGTCAGGCTCGTGAAGCGGCTGCCAAGGTAAAGGTGGATTACGAAATCCTGCCGGCTTACATGAATGCACTGGATGCCATCGCAGAAGATGCTCAGCAGATTCATGAGGACTTCCCCAACCTGTATGTGGAATGCCCACTGGTACGAGGGGATTCAGAGAAAGCCCTGGAAGAAGCTTATGTGGTGAAAAAGGGTAGTTTCTATGTTCAGCGTCAGCCACATCTGGTCATAGAGCCCGATACGGCCTTGTCGTATATCGATGAGGAAGGACGGGTTACAATCCAAAACAAGTGTCTTGATGTAGGCCTTGCCATCGGTACCCTTTGTCCGGGTCTTGGCATCACCGAAGATAAGATGCGTATGATTGAAAATCCAACAGGATCCAGCTTTGGTTACGCGGTATCTCCAGCAATCGTCGGTGTAATGGCTGTTTGCGCAATGGCAACCAAACGGCCCTGTGCGCTTACCATGAGCTATGAAGAACATCAGCATAATACTGGAAAGCGTATGCCATGTTATTCCAACCTGACCCTGGCTGCAGATGAAAATGGCAAATTGACAGCCACCGAGTTCGAGTATCTATATGACAACGGGGCGTACACAGAACTTACCTTTGGTATTATGCGTGGTGTGATTCACACTGGCTTTCCATATAAGATTGAGCATGCGACTGGTATCGCTAAAGGGACGATTACTAACCATAACTTTACCACCGCCTTCCGTGCATTTGGTTCACCCCAGATATATCTTGGATTTGAGCAGTTAGTGGATGAGATTGCAGAGGAATTAAATATCGATCCGCTGGAGTTCCGCCGCCGTAATGTCTTCCGTGAAGGTGATGTATCCATCTGTGGTGCTGTGCCGGAAGTATACTCTATGGTGGAGATTATAGATAATATGAAGCCCAGATATGATGCTGCCGTAGAGCGCTGCAAGAAGTTCTCCACACCTGAGAAGCCAAGGGGCGTTGGCCTGGCCTGCGGTTCTTATATTGTGACCACTGGTGTTGAAGACCGTGCGGAAGTTTCTCTGGAACTGCGTCCCGACGGTGGTGTTACCTGTTATGGTACCTGGTCGGATCAGGGACAGGGCGGTGATGCTGGTGTGCTGGTTCATGCTCATGAATGCCTGCGGCCTTTGGGACTGCAGCCTGATCAGTTCCGTGTGATTCAGTGTGATACGGCAATCTGTCCTCCTTCCGGAGGTGCCCTGGGAAGCCGGTCCAACGTTATGAGCGGGCTTGCCATACAAGATGCCGCCAACCAGATGCTGAAGGCAATGGATAAGGGAGATGGAACCTATCGTACCTATGATGAGATGGTGGCAGAGGGGATTCCGGTAAAATATCTGGGTGTTCGTGATAACTCCTGCGTGGAAGGGGAGCACGACGATTATGATCCCAATACCGGTCAGGGTGATCCCATCCACATGCATACATATGGCATGTTTTTATCAGAAGTAGAGGTTGATGTTGCAACAGGAAAGATTCAAGTCCTTTCCATGGACTGCGAAGGCGACGTTGGTGTCATCACCCACTACATCAATGTGGAAGGACAAGCCTTTGGTGGCATGGCACAGGGGATTGGCCTTGCGCTCAGCGAAGATTATGATGATATGAAGAAACATGCAACCCTTCTGGGTGCGGGTGCACCTACCATCGATATGGTTCCGGATGAACTTCATGCTCATCATGTGGAAACCCCACGTGAGCACGGACCTCACGGCAGTGGCGGTGCGGCGGAGTTGTATCTTACTTCTCCTCATGCAGCGATTATGAATGCAGTATATAATGCCTGTGGAATCCGAATCCGCGAGATGCCGGCAAGACCTCAGAAAGTCTTGGAAGCCTTGAAGAAGAAAGCAGAGGGTGTGAAAGAGGAATACGTACCATATGTATTTGACAGTGATTTCCATGAGCATATGCAGTGGATTAAAGAGAATCCAGTGGAAAGATCTACTGTTAAAGGCATAACGGGATAAAATGTAGAATTCCGGTGGTCGGACTGTCTCATCTGCAGTCCGATCACACTCATGAAGGAGAAGGATTTTGAATAACCAGGATAATTATGCAGTCTTTGAAAAACAAGAGTTATGTATACAAGATGAAGCGCCCTTTTGTAACGACGGATGTCCATTGGGGGTGGATGTCCGTTCTATGATTCGTCATATATCAGCCGATAAGCTGGAGGCTGCCTATTCCGAGTATAGCAAACGGGTTATTTTTGCTCAGATTCTTTCTCGAATCTGTACAGCTCCCTGCCAGACAGGCTGCCTGCGCAAAGAACTGGGAGACCCGATTCAAATCCGCATGTTGGAGCAGGCCTGTGCTGAATATGGGGCAAAGATTCCGTCCAAGGGGTTTATCCGCCCTAAGGACGGAGTAGTACATATCGTGGGAGGATCCCTTGGGGGATTGACCAGTGCAAATGTTCTTGCCCGAAAAGGATTTACCGTGCACCTCTACGAAAAGACTGAACGTTTGGGTGGTCATCTGTGGGAGTATGGCGGGAAGCAGCTTGAACGTGAAGTGATCGAAAAAGATATCGCCCAGAATTTAAATTTTGAACAGATCCATATCCATCTGGAGAACTGTGTAACCTTTAGCGAGGATTTTGGAGAGGGAGTGATATTTCAGGCTTGTGGTGGTGAAATCTCATTTCCCGATGAGGGCAGGGTTTTTCGGATCAGGGACTACCTGGAGAAAGGGAGTTCTCCCGCCCATGAGATTGCGGCAGGAAAGCAAGCTGCAACTCATATTGAGCAGGCAATTAAGGGAGAACCCCTTGGGGAACCGACGTTTAAAGCACCCACACGCCTTGTGGTTCCCAATCCGGAGGTCGAACAAGACTTAGAAGCCATTCTTCCGGAGAATGGTAGGAGTTATACCCGGGATGAGGCGGTAAAGGAGGCTGGCCGCTGCATTCAGTGCCAGTGCATGGCCTGTACCAAGTCCTGCCTGCTTCTTAAAACCAACAAAGGATATCCTAAAACATATATCAACCACGCCAAGCAGAGCCTTAGGACCATCAATCTGATTCATCGCAAGATGGCAGCCCGGCGGACCAACGCCTGCAATCTCTGCGGCCTGTGCGGGGAAATCTGCCCCAACGGTCTGGATATGGGGGAGGTCTATATGAAAAGCCGCCGTATCATGCATGCCAATGGACAGCTTCCGGAGGCATTTCATGAGTTTTGGCTCCGGGACATGGACTTTTCCACTTCAAAGGAGGTCACTCTTTGCCGCACCCAGCCGGGATATGACACGGCGGCATACCTGTTCTTTCCAGGATGTCAGATGGGAGGCAGTCAGCCGGAGTATGTCAGCGATACATACCGCCATCTAAGAGATTCCTTGGAGGGAGGAGTAGCCCTCTGTCTGGATTGCTGTGGAGCCCCATCTGAATGGGCTGGATATCCTGAGCGGACCCAGCCAATTGTCCAGGGATTTCAGGATAGATGGGAGAAGTTAGGGCGGCCCAAGGTGATTTTGGCCTGCCCAAGCTGCGAGAAGATGTTCCGGGAATATCATCGGGATATTCCAACCGTCTCCCTGTGGACCGTGTTGGACGAAAAGCCTCCCTTACAAAAACTGACAGATAAGAGAAAAAAGGTGGCGGTTTTCGATCCCTGCTCAAGCCGCAACAATCCAGATGAGCAGCAAAGTATCCGGAGGATGCTTACCGCCATGGGGTATCAGGTCGAGGAATTACCCATGCATGGGCGGTACGCCCAGTGTTGTGGATATGGAGGATTGATCTATGCCTCTAATCCGGAGTTAGCTGAAGATATCCGCAGTGATAGGATTGGTGACAGTACGCTGCCCTTCGTAACCTACTGTGTCAACTGCCGGGAAGTATTTGCCAGCGGCGGCAAGCAGGTCTGGCATATTCTGGATCTGTTGTTTGGCGGGGAAGAACGGGCAGGACAAAAGCCTCCGGACTGGTCCACCCGCAGAGCGAACCGAATTAAGTTAAAGAAATCATTATTACAAGAACTTTGGAGGGAAGAGATGGGGAGAAACCCAGAACCTTTTGAGGCGATAAAGCTCATGATCCCAGAATCCTTGGGGGATAGGATGCAGCAGGAGTTGATCCTGGCCGATGATATCAAGCAGGTGGTGTACCATGCAGAGAAGACAGAGGAGAAGTTAGAATATGAAAACGGCCATTTCCTTTCTCATCTAAAAGTGGGACACAATACCTATTGGGTTGAATATCAGCCGTGTGAGGATGGGTTTCTGGTGCATAACACCTATACCCACAGAATGTCAATCAAGGAGGAGCGAGATGGCTGAAATACCTATGCCCAGGTGCGTTAAGTGTAATATTGCCTTGGAGTTAGCTCCGGTGACCCTGGAGTACCTTGGACATTCTTTCGACGTGGAATTGCCACGGTGTCCGAAATGTGGTCAGGTGTTGGTTATGGAAGAGTTGGTTCGGGGAAAAATCAAGAAGGTTGAAACTACATTGGAAGATAAATAGAAGGATAGATAGAAGGAGTCACGGCAAAAAGAGGCTGGTGAGCTAATTAATTAGCAAACCTGCCTCTTTTTGTATGGGCTGCTTTTATGTAAAACTGTAAAAAGTAGGGTGAATCTGTAATTTTTGTATAGATAAAAGTAAGAATATCATCTACAGTTTTAATTAAAAGAAGACTATAACGTAAGATAAGGGGAAACTACATGATATGAAAAAGAATTATGAAGGTAAGTTTGAGAATCTACTCTTTCTATTTAAAAGATTTAGACATATGAGTATCAAGAAAAAGTTGGTTTTGTTTTTCTGCATCAGCCTGGTTGCGGTTTTGATCTTATTTGGAAGCACTACCTATATTTCGAGGAAAACAATTTTAAATACATCCCGTGACAGTATCATAAATCTTTCTTCACAGATCATGGAAAATCTGGATAATAAGGTTTGCGGCATCGAAAATGCCAGCTATCAGGTGAAAAAGAGTCTGGAGGAAAGGGAACTGAATGACGTATCAGAGGACACCTCATATTTTGATTACAAGGTAAAGTCTCAACAGTTTCAGGATGCGATTATAGTGGTCGACGATCTGTATCGAAACATAGATGGGGCTGCCTTTGAGAATGTACATGGAGTGATGTTCCATTACCAGAAAAACGTTACAGAAATTGATGAGAAGTATGAAGCGTTGATAGAGGATTTAAAGGAGGAGTTGTCAACATCGAGGCCATATGTCTGGTGGGATGCAGATGGAAGGATTCTGTTTTTACGATACATGGTGAATGAAAACACGCTGAAACCGGAAGGTTACCTGTTCCTGATCTTGAATAAGGAGTTCTTCCATCTGATTGATATGGAAAATCAGTTGTTATCAAATGAAAATATGATCATTGTGGATAGAAGAAGGAAGATATTAAGAAATGATAGCTTTGATAGTAAAACACCGGAAATACAAAGAATGCTGGAAAAGCCCAATATGGGGGAATCAACAAGTGAAATAATTCATTACCATGGAAAGGAATATCTTGTTCTGTTGACGGATTCCCAGAGGACTGACTGGAAAACGCTGATCTTGGTTCCCATCGGAAGCTTGATACAGCAGCAGAATGAATTCATACGGATGTCCTTTGTGGTCGTCTGCATCATGCTTCTGATATTAATAGTGATCTCTCAATTGTTAAGCAAAGCGATTACGACGAATATCAGAATCCTGGAAGAGGGGATGGAGCGATTTGAGGAAGATGGAAAGGCGCTCCGCCTAAAACCCTATAACTATGATGAAGTGGGGAAGCTAATTGCCAGATTTAACTATATGACCGTGCGCATTCAAAAGTTAAATGAGGATGTTTTGATTGAACGTGAGAAGAAAGAAAAAGCAGAATTTCAGGCCCTTCAGTCAAAAGTCAACCCTCACTTTCTGTATAATACCCTGGGATCCATCAAGTGGATATCCCATAGAGAAAAGCAAGATTACATAGAAAAGATGATAGATGCCCTGATTTATCTCATGCGTTTTTCCATCGAAAAAACGGATACATTTATAACCGTGGAGGAAGAACTTACTTATATTCAGAGCTATCTGAAGCTGCAGGAAATGCGTTTTGGGAAAGTGTATACGGTGAAGTTCTGTGTGGAAGAGAAGTTGAAGGACAAGAAAATATTGGGATTTATCTTACAGCCCATTGTGGAAAATGCATTATATCATGGAATTGATATGGAGGATACCGATGGTGAGATTGTTATCTCGATAAAAAGCGAAAAGGAGATGATCTCTATTCGGGTATGTGATAATGGGAAGGGGATGACAAAGGAAAGGATCGAAGAAGTGATGCAGGAGGAAAAAGAGTACACGGGATTCAACAGCATAGGAATACAGATTATTGCCAGCAGGCTGAGTACATATTATAAAAACTGTCATGTGTTTCAAATTCAGAGTGAACCTGGTAAAGGTACGGAAGTTATGATAAAAATTCCATGCGAGGGGGAAAAAGATGCTGAAGATATTAATTGTAGATGATGATATGAATTATCGCTATGCCATAAGAGAAATTATTGACTGGAGTGCATTGGGTTTTCAGATTGTGGATGAGGCCATTAATGGTAGTCAGGCCTTAAGGAAATTAAGGACCCAACAGGTGGATCTGGTAATTACGGATATGAGTATGCCGCTGATGAATGGGGTGGACTTCATAAAAAAGGCCAAGGAGGAATTTCCTGAAATGATTTTTATAGCCTTAAGTGCCTATGATGATTTTAAGTTTGTTAGAGAGTCTTTAAGGGAGGGTGCCCTTGATTACATACTAAAGTTTGAGATGAATCAGGCCCAGGTAGAAGAGGTTGTTTTACACGCCAAGGCTATCCTGACGGAAAGGAAAAGAAAGGAGGAGAGGTTTCAGATTCTGAACAATGATATGATTCAAAGTGTGGAAATCAGACGTGCGCTGGTATATCTGCACGAGAATTATCAGAAAAATATAACCTTACAGACCATAGCAGACTATATTGGACTTAATAAGAATTACTTCTCTAATTTATTTAAGGCGGAAACCGGAGAGAATTTTGTAAGATATCTCAATCGTTTGCGCATTCGTAAGGCGGTGGAAATTTTAGAGGA
>DVNN01000215.1 GCA_018714325.1 Candidatus Pelethocola excrementipullorum | reverse complement strand
CCAATCCCGTGAACATATGGATACATCCAAATAACATGGAGTATACCAACATCTTCATCGGATCGTTTAGAGGCACAAACCATAGAGCCGGCAACAGGGTCTCCCCCTCGGCCAAGGTCACACCAAAAAATGTCTGAGCGATAATATCAATTGCATCTCCGAAAAATCCTCCGAACAAGAATCCCCAGAACACCGTGGAAAGACCACACCAGAAGAATAACTGGAGTGACTTTTTCATGCTTGTTCCCATTCTGGGAAATTTGAGTAATGCCACACCGCAGGCGATGGAGACAATCATTCCATAAGCCGCATCAGACAGCATTAAACCAAATAAGAATACGTAAAAGACGGTCATAATAAAGGACGGGTCAATCTCCCCCTTATGGGGCAGACCAAAGGCAGTCAAAACTCCCTCACCGGACCACGCAAATTTATGATTCTGAAGAATCACCGGCGCTTCTTCCTCTTCCTTTATTTCTTCCACCTCAACCACCGCGTCGTATTTTGATTTCATCTCTTCGGCAAGGGCCGACGCACATTTCTGAGGAATATACCCTCCGATGGCGAATACATTTCGGGTCTGAGGTAGTTTGCCCAGGATTTCGTATTTCTCTGCCCTGACGCGGTAATAGTCGGACATTAGACGAAGATGCTCCCTTTCATCGGCCAGAGCTATAATCTTCTGACTCAGATCCCCGATCTGCGCTCTGGCTTCTCCAATCTCTGTTTCCAGAAGAACCTTCTCCTCAGCAGGTGTTCTGCTAATCAGCCTGGATGGCCTTGCAAATCCTATCTGCCTGAGGGCATCTTCCAGATTCCGTGATTCTCTTTTCAGGCAAACCACGGCCAAATACGTCATATCTTTGGTCTTTGTCAGAACCTCGATTGTGAACGCTTCCAACTCAGGTACTGTCTTGGCCAATTCCGCAAGAATCTGTGATTCATCCATCACTGAAGGAAGAGTTCCTACGAAAAAGGAGCTCTTTTTCGTACCAGAGGTATCCATCGCCACAGTCAGATTGATCCAGGGCTCTAATTCCTCCATCTGATTCTCTAGTTTTAGGATTCTGGCCTTTTGGACAGAAACTTCCTTGTCCATGGCTACCAGCTCATTGGCTGTCTTCGAATACTTAGAACGTTTGGATGCCACAATCTCATAGATATCGCCATCCAATAAGGGACGCCCCGCCAACCCCGCCAATAGTGAGGACTTTTCCGCCGCGTAATCCCCTAGAACTTCCAAGGCTCTGTCCGCCAGATGCATTCTCTTTTGAAATGCATTCTTGGCTCCGGTTGTGTCCAACTTCTCATAGGACTCATCTTCTTCCAAATCCAAGTTGATTTCCAGCCAGCCTAGTTCCTGAAGCCGCTCTAAGATCATCTTTCGATGTTGCTTTAAAGCGCAGATACTGATTCGCTGCATCTGCAAAACTGCCATATCCACACCCCCTTTCTCTAAGCTTACATGGCTAAATCATGTTTCCTACAAGCTGCTCTATCATCTGATCTGATTTCTCGTAAGCATGCTCGCGCATTTCTTTGATATATCGGCTGACATCCGCCTTTGCGTCCTCATCCTTTTGGGCTTCTTCCTGCCGGACCGATATACGCTGAGTTTCCTCATCCTTTTGAAATTTTTCCTTTTTCTTCCTCCATAAATTCTTCACTTCTTGTACAGCTTCATCCTTGATTTGCTGGCATTCTTCCTTGACATTTTTCAACATCTGATCCGCCTGTTCTTCGGCTTCACCCACTGAATGCAATATGTCATCAATCATATTTTTCAGCCCCCTTTTTGTGTATTTTGTACAAGATAACAATATAATGCTATCATAAAAATCATTTTTAAACAAGCTTTTTGTTATTTTTTTCTCAATCTGCCTTTTTTAGGAAAAACTTTGACTTTTTTTGCGTTTTTGATATACAAAACGCACAAAGCACGCAAAAATCGCCTGTATATGTTTAAGATTAACATATACAGGCGATGCCATTTCTATACTTATCCTCTTCTTCCAAATTTATGCATTCCTAGTCTTCAATCTGCTTGATCAGATACCGTCCCACGCTATGGGCAAAGCCTGTGATATCCCGGATATATGCAAAATCCTTTCCAAAGATTCTCCGCTCGGCCGGCAGATCTTGTTCCTCTCCTGCAAATACCCCAAGTACCGCAACCCCCTGCTGCCTCAGCTTCCGCACTTCAAATGCGGTATCGGCAATGGCGTAATCCCCCCGATAAGGTTCCGGGGATTTGTAACCGGGACGGTTCACCACCACATCGTAAGGCTTTCCGTCGCTGAGAACGATTAACACCTTATGTTCTTCTTCCCGTGTGGAAAGCTGGGCTCCCACCGCCTTGATGGCCAGTCCATCCCTGTTATTGGCGGAGGTCATGTAATCAAAGATACGTCCATTCTTTTTCCTGTCGTCCTCATAATCCCGGAAACGGTGCAAGATGGTATGGTCCCAAAAGGTGCAAAAACTCATGACCCGATGGGGAATCTCCAGATTGCTCAAGGCCTCACTTATGGTGAAAGCCTGGATTGCAACCTTCCCCTGCCTCTTTCTTTGAGAACCACTGGCATCTATCAACACATCCACTACAAAGTCCAGGGAATCTTGTTTTAATTCCCGCAAAAAGACACGGGGATCCTGACTTCTGCCAACCTTCCACATCTGAGCCGCATCTATCTTCCCACAGTCGGAACGTACGATATCCTTTTGATCACGAAGAGCCAATGCCCTGCGTAACATGTCAGTGAGAATCCGGATATTCTGCTTTACAATCCTGTGATTATCATAGTATTCATGGATATTTTTGTCTTTCAGTTTCTTGGCATATTCCAATTGATAATTTTTCTTCACCGGATTTTGAAGAATGCCTTCCGTAAAATACAGACTGCACTCATCATGTATTCCACGGCACATCTGATAATTCACGGTCTTCTCTTCCTGAGGCGTCAGATAAGTCTTTCCATAATTCAGCTGTACATAGAGATTCATCTTCTCCAGGGCTTCCTCGTCCACCACCAGGATTTTCTTTTTCTTCTTTTCCTCTTCTTCCGGCTTGGCGTCTTCTTCCTCTTTCTCCTCCCTGATATCCAGGGTGGTCATGGATTCACTGATCCGCTCCAGATATACTTCCAGGTTCTCCTCGTACATCTCTTCCGACAAGTAATCCTTCCAGGAGTACTCTTTCAGCTCTTCTAACGTCACCGCCAGAACCTTATCCAAACCGCCCTTCTTTTTCTCGAAATCAGGCTCCACCACCTGATTATAGAGTTGGTCAATGACCCGTATGACCTTCTCCGTATCCCCGGTATCTTTCAGTGTATGAAGTAGTTCCAGCCATCTGGCATTCTGTTTTGTGGTCACGATTTGCCCTTCCAGGGTTTCCCTGAGATAGGCGGCTTTCAGCATACCAAAACCGGAGGATGATAACATCCTGAATTCCTGATCCAAAATCTCTTCACAGGCCTTTTTCCGTATGGAGGCAATTCCTTCCCTCTCATTCATCAGACGGTCACGCACGGCTTCTTCTATGCAAAGAGAAGATACCATCAAAAGAGGGGCCTCCTGGGCCTGCATAAAAACCTTCTTCACCAGATATAGGGATAGCTGTTCACGATCCAGATATTTGGCGAATGCACCCTGCTTGATGCTGTCGTAGATTGCAGTATTCCTGGAATTCAAGAAACTCTCCACATCCGGTTTGACCTCCAGCGAATAATCACCGCTGATGGTCCAGACCAGATTCTTGATTCTGTTTTCCAGCTCTAATCTATATTCTTCCACTGGGGCTCCTTTCACTCCAAATTAAGATCCTGTCAAATATTAAAACACATCCCCAACGGTCCATTCCTCAGGTATCCGTGTCATTACCACATCATGTACGATCTCTTTCTCAAAGACATCAAAGCACTTATTGGTAATTCCCATACCTGCTGCCAGAGCCGGCTTCAGCCCCTGTTTTATGGTGCCGATGGCTCCGGTCATACCGCGAAGATCCAATGCTTTTGTGGATATCTCCCCATATTCCGCCTTTAGCTGCAGGTCCAGAAACAGACCGATCCACTGTTTTTTTGCCCGTTCCTTCATCTCGGGATATAACCGTTCCAATATGTAGGACAGGGTTTCTTCGGACTGAGAGGGCATATCTATCACCAGAAACCTGGAAACCAGGGCTTCATTTAACTCCTTTGTTCCGGCATATCCATAGTTCATGGTGCCGATAAATCTGGCCGCCGGATGTAATTCTATCTTATCATACCCCGGCACATCGATGCTCCTTCGGTAATCAAGGGTGGCATGGAGAACCGATACCGCATCATTTTTTGCCATATTAATCTCATCCAGAATCCCGAACCCGCCGTATTCTGCACAGCGGTAGATACTGCCCTTTCTTAGGGTGACCTCGTTATCACGGAAGGTATCGGTTCCGATCAACTCCGCACTGCCTGTATTTACATGGAAGGAAACATTATAAGAAGGCCTTCCGAACAACCAGGCCAGATTCTCTGCCAGTACATTCTTCCCTGTGGCCTTCGCTCCGCTGAGCAAAAGGTTTTCGCCCTTTAAAAGTGCGGCAATTCCCATCTCCAAAACTTCTCTCCCGAAAAAGGGCACAGCAGGCTTCACAATCCGCTTGCTTACCCCCTCATCTACCGGATACTCGTTCCGATATGTCTCCAAAGCCCCAATAAGGTTGCCATCTACCTGTTGTTCTTCTAAAACTTTTAATTCCTCAGTCACTTCTAGTCCTCCACATCTATTATTATCGTAAATCCGTTAATTTAGATCACGGCTGAAATCCCTCAAATATCACCACAGCCCCATCATTCTTCACCAATTCATACTGCTCCTTGTCCCGGATGGTCCAATCCACCTCCACAGCATCAAAAAACTTACGGCATAGCCGTAAGGTCAGGCAATCCCTGTCTTCCGTATTATAAGCCAGATAGTCCGGTCTTGTCACCACATTTAATAACATATGATGCATACAGAAATCCTCCATATGTTCAATTGCTTCAGTTCCATCTCTGATATAATACTCCGTCAGCTGTCCACGGATCCAGTCCGGGCGGTTATGTTTCAGCCAGATTAAGATTCTGGGCTCAAAGGATTGGATGCAAAATAAACCTTTATATTTGTCCAGTACCTCCGCTGTCTTCTTGGTAATCTGCCTGATATTTCCTTCTATGGGCTTCACTTCTATGATTAAGGGCACTCTGCCATCCACAAATTCCAGAACCTCTTCCAATGAGGGGATTCTCTCCTTAGTACCAAAGAGTTCATAGGACTGGAGTTCCTTTAGACTCATATCTTCCACCTGACATGAATTCCCACAGAGACGGCTCAAGGTATAGTCATGAATCACTGCCAACTTGCCATCCCGGGTCATCTGCACATCCAGTTCAATCCCATATCCCTGCTCCACAGCCGCTCCAAATGCAAGTAAGGAATTTTCTGGAATCCCCTCCTCGTTATCATAGAGCCCCCGGTGGGCATAGTCATATTCTTTCATCCAGCTGATATTGGGCCTGTCGACGGTTCTTGTCTTCACAAGGAAGCAAAAGATGGCCATGCCTAAAGCCGCGTACCCCAATACCATGTTCATTCTCTTTCCCATCTTATTTCCTCACTTTTTATGAAACAGCCTACACTTATTTTAGTATTCCAAATAAGTCTGTAAAAAATCATAAACCTGTGAGGATAGATTGGGTAATACATTTTTTAAGTTAATTTATTGAAACATATGATGTATTAAGATTGCCTGCTGAATCTCCAGTAAACTCTTTTTGAATTCATATCCTACGAAGGCATCACTGCCTATCACTTCATCGGATACCTCTTCCCCTCTATAAAAGGGTGGACATGGATTCAAAACTGCATGGTGATTGGCTAAACCCATGATTTCTCCCGTTATCTGAAAATCAGCAAAATCCTGCCGTGCGGCTTTTGGAATGGAGTCGCTGCAAATGATATCAGCCCCCTTCACCCCTTCTTGAATATCATGAATGACCTCCAGCCCGCCTATCTCATACCCTTTGGGACAACATTGTCTTAACCTGAACCCGGCTAATTCAGCGGCTTCTTTCCAGGCATAACCGATATTTCCAGGGGCTCCCACAAAAAGATATTGATCTTTCCGATAATCCGCCCTGATTTTGGATAATGCATACAAATCCCCCAGCATTTCACAGGGATGATTCAGATCCGTCATCCCATTGATGACGGGAAATTCAGCATACCTTGCAATATCATCCAAAAGTTGGATATCTTTATGCCGGATCACCGCGGCATCGATCCATTGATTGAGATATCCCACCACATCTTCTATCTTTTCTTTCTTATCCAAAGTCTCCGGGGGAAACAGTATGGACTGACCTCCAAGCAGGTAAATCCCTCGTTCAAAGGCCACTCTGGTACGGATACTGGATTCCGGGAAAAACAGGACAATCGTCTTTCCCGATAGAATATTTTGATATTCTCCTTGCTGTAGCTTATCTGCTATCTTGAATATTTCCTGCACTTCATCCATAGTGCAATCAGTTAGCCTTATGATATGCTTATTCTTACTTACACCGTCCTGCTGTCTTATCATGCTCTCCTCTGACCTCTTATTCATCGTCCAACACTCTATTTCTATATATTAAGTCGTTTCGCACCTTAAAGCCTTGTAGTTCCCAAAATTGATTTCCAATCTCATTATCCGAAAATACAACAAGGGCAGCTTTCTGAATTCCTTCCTGCTGTAAAGCTTCGACCGCATGCTCCAATAATCCTTTACCGATTCCCTGTCCTCTGGACTCCATACTTACAGCCAGATGATAGATGTATCCTCTTCTACCATCATGTCCGCTCATAATCACGCCGTCCAAGGTTCCATCTGCCTGTTCAGATACAAAACAGGTATTGGGGTTTCTCATCAGATATTTTTCAATCCCCCCTCTGGAATCATCCAGATGATTCATCCCCATTCCGGGTGTTGAGGTCCAAAGTTTATAAACCTTATCATAATCATGAATCGACATTTTCCTTATGCCTGCCGTACCGGATGCTTCACGCTCACTTCCCAGCCTGCTTCTCAAATAGATGGTGTTTCTGTCCGGATCATAGAGGCTCATATTCCTGACACCCCACGGGCGGGTCTTTGGCCCTTCGATGATTTCAACATCAAGGGCCAATAGTCTTTCATATTCCTTGTCAACATCATCTACAGAAAATGCAATACTTATATTCTGATTGCGGTTGTCTTTTCTGGACCCATCATGATATATGGTCAGCATGGTTTCCTCTGTTATCATTGCCTGATGGATTTCATCCTGACTCTGATTGTCTACCTTCAGTAACATTTTGTAAAATTTCGCCATCTTTAGAACATCATTTGTCTGCAGGCATATTTCTCCTAGTTTCATCTGCCCTCCATATCCTTGGTAATCCGCTTATCCGCTATTGTTCCATTATAACCTATTCCTGGTTCCTACGCCACCATAACTCTTCCCAAAAATGGGGCTGTCGGACAATGACAAAATTTAGCCTCTCCGTCGAGAAACAGAAGCACCTCCAGAAGGAATCATGCTTATCAGCATTTTGATTTCTATCTGAAGGTGTTTTTTACGGGATTATTTTTTATACTTTTATTATAGGTGCTTATGCAGTGCACAATCTGTTTAGATCCACAGTTTTAATGTTATTAACTCAAACGGCTTCAGGCATATGTCAACAACATCTCCTGAAACAGGTTCTGTCAAATTTTCCTCCAGAAGATTACAAAAAGCATATTTCTTAATTTTATAATCTGATGAAAGGGATACTTTTGTGCTGCCTCCCCTACATTCATGCATACGAACTACAACACAATTCTCATGTTCTGCCTTTTTCACAGCATCAATGCATATGGAATTGGAATCAAAACGAAGGATACGCTTCATATGCTTCCCAGCCCTGCCCCGAACAACTGAAACCGGCTGATTGAGCTTAACACTTTCTTCGATAGTATTGCCTTCCACTACGGTTCCGGTGTGAGGCAATAAAGAATATGTAAATTCATGGGATCCCATATCACATGTAGTATCCGGGAATTTTGTACTCTTTAACAGCGTCAACTTCAAAACATTATCTTGGGCACTATATCCGTATTTACAGTCATTAAGAATACTTACACCATAGTTAGATTCTGAGATATCGCCCCATTTGTGACCAACAACTTCGAATCTTGCCCAGTCCCAGCTTGTATTAAAATGAGTCGGTCTTTCCACATGGCCAAACTGGATATCATACGTTGCTTTTTGGCTTCTTACATTTATCGGAAAAGACGTTTTCAACAGCCGGTTGGTCTCAAACCACTCCGCCTTTGTCTCGAAGTCAATTCGTCTGCAATCCCTGTATACAATCATCTTCTGCAAGAATACTGACTTGTTATACGTATGCACAAACCTGATCACACAACGTTCAGTACCACACTCAATAAGTTCTGGCTTTATTGCTAATTGAGTCGTTTCCATCTTTTGCATATAAAAGATATCGATATCCCAATTGTCATGATTCAGTGGCTTGTCTTCGTATACTTCCAGAATGTTCCCTGGCCCCTTGAGAGCCTCTCGCTTGTTTTCCTTGTCATATACTGATGATAAATTCCCATCCTTATTCCATTTTATTTCATAAAATGGGGTCTCAACACAGCCCTGTTCCATATCAACAAAAAATGCATTTTGTGGGAAGCTTGGGCTTTCACCTTTCTTGAAATTAACTTCACCAGCAGAAAGTGGTTCAAGTTCAATATTAACCCGCCAGCCTTTTTCTGTCTTCTCCGCAGTAAGCTCTTTTCCGTCTTCTCCGTAGAAAGTGCCCTCTTCTGTAATAGGCAAATATATCAAATCTTTTCGTCTGAAACTGCCTGGATTAAAGCAAGTGAATGTGCCGCTCTCCTTCTCCACCAATACCTCTAATCCTGCTGCCTTTATACACTCAACATTTTTACAGGCATCCCTATATGCAGAAGTTGAATCTTCGTACACTTCCCCGATAGAAGAACCAGGTATAATATCGTGGAATTGATGCAGGAGTACACACTGCCAGACTTTTTTAATTTCTTCCAAAGGATAGTCGTTCCCGCTTATAAAAGCAAGAGATGAAATCCATTCACTTTCAAACAGAGCAAACTCCAACTTTCGGTTGAATTTTTTATTAGCCGTCTGAGATGTATAGGTTCCTCTATGATACTCAAAATACAACTCCCCATCCCATGTATGCACATACTGATCTGTTGTATTCACTTTGTCATGAAGTCTTTCAAAAAACGCGCCTGCTGTCTCAGTCTTGACATTGGGTAAACCCGGCAGTTTATCCATAACACGCCGCATTTTCAGCATATTTCTGTTAACTCCGCCACCTCCATCTCCATACCCATAGCTTATTAGAACTTCACTGCTTATCGCCTTATCTTTAAATTTATGCCAACTGCCTATAACCGTACGGGGAGAAAGGAGCCCATTGTACGTTGAATATAACTTATCAAAAGAATGCCCCTCGTTTGGTGTTGTGATAAAATATGTTAGGATCTCACTGCCATCTAACCCACGCCACTTAAAAAGATCATGAGGTATGGCATTATACTGGTTCCAGCTGATCTTTGTCGTCATAAAAGTATTGATATTACATTGTTTTAATATCTGTGGCAATGCACTACTGTAGCCAAAAACATCGGGAAGCCATAAATGGCGGCATGAAACACCGAATTCATCTTTGAAGAAAGAAACACCTTCTGTAATCTGGCGGACTAGGGCTTCCCCCGAAGAGATGTTGCAATCAGCTTCCACCCACATAGCGCCATCCACTTCCCATGTTCCATCCTTAACCCGTTGTTTTATCTTGCTGTAAATATCCGGGGCATCTTCCTTTATGTATTGATAAAGCTGCGGCTGTGTCTGAAGAAATAAAAAGTCATCGTATTCCTCCATCAGACGTAAGACGGTGGCAAAAGAACGCTGTGCTTTCTCTCTCGTGTGTTTGAGCCTCCAAAGCCAGGCAACGTCAATATGAGTATGCCCCACCGCGTTGACTGTAACCTCGCTGTGCTTTTCAAATCCTCCCAAAGACCTTAATAGGTCTGAAAGCGCACCCTCTATCGTGCTATAAAATTTGTCTTCGTCCCAATTTATGAATGTGTACGCATGATCAAGAGCAGCCGTCAATTGATGTTTTTCCGTCGCTGTATCCGGAAGAAGCAAAATAGTTTTATAGATTGCCTTCGAATAGTAATAGAACTCATCAGTGGGCTGATGAAGATACCCTATATCGGCTCGTTTTATCTTATGAAATTGATCTTTTTTGGGGCCACCGCCTTCAAGGCCTGTCCACAACAGAAACACCAGCTCGACTTCCTGTCCGGCAAATGTATCAAACACCACATCGTTGTGATTCGAGTCTACTCCCTGATACCGTTGTCCGTTGACATATAAAAGTGATTCAAATCCGCTGTTGTGACCTTCTCCTGTAATACCAAAATCAAATACCCCCACAATCTGATGACTCTCTCTCTTTTCTGGTAATACAAACATTTTATGCATCCATAAGTACCGGTCCCTGCCGATAAAATCATCCCCTATATGAATATCAAATCCGCTGATATTTTCTGGTGGAATCTTATAGACATCGTCCTTTCCCAGTTCGCCCTCCATTGCGGTCATCGGATCTATCGAAACCATATCTTTATATCTGAAAGCCTCAAGCTGCCGTGTTCTTGCCTCTAGCTTTTCAACAGTAAAAAACATTTATATCCCTCCACACGTATCTAATATATTCATTAAGCCAGATTTTTATAGTTTCCGGCAAACTTCTTGTCCCAATTACTTTCCATTTCGTTCCGCCATTGCTCCGCTGCGCATTTTAACTTTTCCGTAATTTCCGGATATTGTTCGGCTATATTGTTTGCCTCACAAGGATCATTGGCTAAATCGGAAAGGAACACTTTATCTTGAGGGGGCTCCGATTCCACAAGCTGCCCATTTAAAACCAATTTGTAATTTCCTTCTCTGACAGCGGTCTGTCCCTCCATTTCCCAGAAAATTCTGTCGTGGACACTGACTCCTTTGGTCGTCAGAAGCGTTGATAGATCCACTCCATCCAAAACATAACCTTCTGAACATCCACCGGCCAGATTTAAAAGGGTCGGAAAAAGATCCATCGCTGCCACAGGTTCATCAATGATTTGATTCCCACTAATTCCTGCAGGATATGAGATCAATGCCGGAACTCTGATTCCTCCTTCAAAAAGACTGAATTTATGGCCTTTGAAGCTGCCCTGAGAGCCTCCGTAATAAGGATCCCCGCACCCATCCATATAATTCCGGGATTCTCTTGAGGGACCGTTGTCGCTCTGGAAATATATGATTGTGTTTTCGTAGATACCCTGACGTTTCAGTTCGTCCACAATAGCTCCTACACCATCGTCAACCGCCCCGATCATAGCAGCCATAACCTGTCTGTCCCATGGAAGATGTGCAAATCTGTCCATGTATTCTTTCGGTGCATGCATTGGGTAATGCGGAGCATTATAGCCTAGATAAATCATAAATGGAGTATCATTTTGGGAATGTTCCCGAATATATCCCACCGTTTTTTTCGTAGCCAGCTCCGTGAAATATTCGCCGTTCTCATAAATTTCTTCATTGTTCTCCCAAAGATCATGGGTGGGGTCATTTCCTCCATCGGACATGCCATAATAGAAAATATGGGAGTAATAATCGATACACCCTGCCATAAACCCATAAAAATAATCAAATCCGTTGTCCAGTGGACGGCTTCCTTCTTTTAGCCCTAAATGCCATTTTCCAATAAGAGCTGTGCTATATCCTAAATCCTTGAGGGCAGAAGCAATCGTAGGAATCTCCGGGGTCAGACCCGTGGCTTTCCTGTGCCCTGCCAGTATTGCCCTTACCCCTGCATTACCAGGGTATCTTCCTGTTAACAGAGAAGCCCTTGAGGGGGAGCAAACCGGGCTGTTTGCATACATTGTTCTAAATAATGCACCGTCCGAAGCCAATCTATCAATATTGGGGGTAACAAAGTCCGGGCTTCCCATGCACGATAAATCACCATACCCCTGGTCGTCCGTCATAATAACAATAACATTTGGGGCTTTCATCGAAGAATTGTTCATATGTTCTCTCTCCTATACATTGATATATTACAAAGGGATTTAACTTCTTTATCTGCACCTTCATACAGAAAACATTTCACCTGTCTACCTGCAATATGTATGTTATCCGGCTGCTGATTCATACATTTTTCCATTGCTCTCGGGCATCTGCCTGCGAACATACAGCATTCTTTTGTGGACGTTAGATCCGGCAGTTCCTCCGGGGCGTAAATATCCACACGCTCCTTACGGAACGGTTCTGGGGTACTTCCCAGAAGCAGTACCGTATAGGGATGATATGGCTCACCAATGATGTCATCTATCGTGCCATATTCCACGCAATTACCTGCATACATAACCGCTATATGATCTGCCATATATCTGGCCGAGGCAAGGTTATGAGTAATGTACAGCATCGTCAGCCCCTTCTTTTCTTTCAGTTCAAGTAAAAGATTCATAATATCAATACCAATCGAAACGTCCAACATTGAGGTAGGCTCATCGGCAACTATGATGGATGGATCAACGGCCAATGCTCTGGCGATAACAATTCTTTGTCTTTGGCCTCCCGAAAGCTGCGAAGGATGTTTCTCCATAAAGTCCTTTGCCGGCGTCAATCCAACAAGCTCCAACAGCTCTATCACTTTTTCCGTGACCTGACTTGGGGATAACCCACTTTTATGCAGAGTAATTGACCGCCCAATCATGCTTTTTATTGTGTGAGCGGGATTTAACGAACCGAAGGGATCTTGAAATATCATCTGTATTTTACTTCTTAATTTCTTTTTATCCTGTACGGTCTTATAGGACGACAAATTAGCGCCATCAATTAATACCTCTCCCTCTGTCAGGTCATAAAGTCCCATCAGAAGTTTCGCAAGGGTGGTCTTTCCGCAGCCTGACTCACCGACAACAGCCAGGGTGGTTCCCTGTTCAATCACAAAACTCACGTCATTTACCGCTTTTAGATATTTCTTTTCGAACATTTTTCCCGGAAGCTGAAAAAACTTTTTAACATGCTTAAACTCTATCATGCGCCATGGCTCCTTTCGGTTTGGTATTATGGCAGGCACAAAACCAATGTTCTCCTATTTCTTTAAACTCCGGTAACCTTCGCCTGCATTCCTCGCGTTTTTCTGAACACCTTTCATAGAACAGACAGCCATCCGGTGGGGTTATCAGATCCGGAACGCTTCCCGGAATCCCTTCCAGGCGCACTTTTTCCCCTAACAGAGATGGAAACGACTTAAGCAGGCCTCTTGTGTATGGATGGGCTGCACGGTTCAGCAGATTTACAACCGGTGATACTTCGACCATTTTGCCCGCATACATGATTCCGATTCTATCGCACATCTCCAACATCAGAGGAAGATCATGGGTGATGAACATGATGGAAAATCCCATCTTAACCTTAAGTTCGGTGATTTTTCGAATAATATTATATTGAACTACAACATCCAAGGCTGTGGTGGGCTCATCGAAGATGATTAAATCCGGCTTAAGTGCCAATGCCATTGCTATGACAACCCTCTGCCTCATGCCCCCGGAGAGTTCATGAGGATATGAGCTAAGCCTGTTTTCATTGATATTTACCATTGCGACAAGCTCCTTCAGCCTTACTTTCAGTTCTGCCTTTGACACCTTTTCATGTGCCAGAATTGCATCGGCAAGCTGACTTTGGATTGTCACAACGGGATTTAGGTTGTTCATAGCACTTTGCAGCACCATGGACGTCTTCTCCCACCGAAACAGCCTTAGCTCTTCCGGCTTAAACATAAGAATATTTTTGCCGTTAAAAACAATTTCTCCCTTAGGAATGCTCGCAGCACCTTTTAATAGCTGCATAATAGAAAACGCCACAGTGGATTTTCCGCAGCCACTTTCACCGGCTAGTCCAAAAAATTCACCCTTTCTTATATTAAAGCTGACATCGGTTACCGCATGTACCTGACCTCTGTCGGCTTTGTATTCTATGCTCAGATTTCTGACCGAAAGAACATTTTGGTTATTCATAGAATCAACTCCTTTACAGTTTTACGGAACCACCTCTGTCTCCGGCATATATATCCAGAAAAGAGTTTCCTATCAGCATAAAGCTATATCCTAATGTGCCAATGCATAATCCGGGCGGTATCATCCACCACCATGCATTATATATCATAGCGGCATTGTCAAAAGCTACGGAAAGCATTCTCCCCCAACTGATTGCGTCAGGAGCCCCTATCCCTAAGAAGCTTAAAGATGCCTCAGTCAGCATTGATGTGGTAATGACCATAACCATATTTGCCGTAACAACAGGCAGGATATTGGGCAGGATTTCACGAATCATAATCTCAAAATCCCCCATGCCCAGGGCTTTTGCAGCATCTACATAATCTCTTTTGGATTCAGAGAGCGTCTGACTTCGGATACTCCTGGCCATAAAAAGCCAGCTCAATGCGCCGATGACAACAACCGTATTCCAGACAGACATCCCATCCAGCAGGGATGCAATCACAATCATAAGAGCAAGGGTGGGAATAACCAGCAGTACATCGACAAAACGCATTAATATTTCGCTGACAATTCCACCTTTATACCCCGCCAGAAGTCCCACGAAAATTCCTACAAGGCTTGTTAAGAGGCCTGCTAAAATACCCACAGTCATCGTGATTCTGGTTCCGTAGATTGTTTGAGAAAAAATATCCTGCCCATAACTGTTCACACCCAAAAGATGTTTTGCAGAAGGCGGCTCCCATGGTATGAATTCAATTGAATTTGGCTCATAGGGAGCAATAAGTGGTGCAAAGACTGCAACAAGGGTAAAAAAAAGCAGGATTCCAATGCCGATTTTTGCCTTGGTATTTCTTAATATATATTTTTGTATCATCGCATACGCTTCCGAATTTCTTTTTTTCATTCTCTTTCCTCCCTAATCATTGTTTTAGTGACACTCTTGGGTCAAGGAACGGATAGATGAAGTCTGCAATCAGGTTCATGACTACAATACTGATTGCAATAATTGCAAAACAACCTTGAATCAATGGATAATCCTGACTCATAATCGCATTCATGATCGTAAGCCCTATGCCGGGATAGGAAAAGACAATTTCAGTTGTGATGGCTCCTCCCACGGCGGCCCCTAAGCTCAGCATCAATCCGGTAAAAGAAGGTAGAAGTGCATTTCGAAATGCATATTTCGTAAGTATTGTCCTCCTTCTCAACCCCTTCGCCTGAGCAAGGGTGATATAATCCTCTGAAAATATCTGAAGAATATTGCTCCTCATCATAATCATACGCCCTGCAAGATTTACAATAATAAGGGAAAGAACAGGCAAGAAAGCATGATATAGGATAGAGCCTATCATTTGGTACCATCTTGTTCCCTGAGCTACCCCCACAGGCATGGCATGCCCCAGAGGAAACCACGCAAGATAGTATCCAAGCCCCATAAGTATCAACATCCCAATGAAAAAATAGGGCATGGACTGTATGTAGAATGAGATACCAACTACTACATTATCAAAAACACTTCCTTTTTTAAGAGCAGCCAAAACACCTAACAGCCATGCAAGTGCAAAAGATATTAGAACAGATGATACAACAATTAATAAGGTCCATGGAACAGCCCTTGTAATAATATCCCAGACCGGAACCGGAAATGTACTAAATGAAATGCCCATATTTCCCTGAAAGAGTTGTGTTATGTAAAGCCAGTATTGTTCAAAGATACCTTTGTCCAGCCCAAATTGCTGGGTTAACAATGCCGCGTACTCCGGGGATGCCACTCCGCTTTTACTCGCCATTAACTCTGCCGGATTTCCCCCCATGAGCCGTGGCAGCAAAAAGTTGATTGTCAATGCAACCCATAGCGTAAACGCAGCACTTAAGATACGTTTCAGCAGATAACTCGCTGTGAAATTTCGCATTTTCATACCACCTTTATTCAAATTTGGCTGACTAATTTCTTAGTCAGCCACTGTGCAACAACATCAGTTACTTTAAAAGCTGCAAATATAACTGTTACTTTTCATATACATTTATAAGGCTCTTAGCACTTACAATAGGTCTGTCTGTGAGCCAGCCTTCATAATTTATACCATCATAATAGGGTATATGAGCACCCAGATTATACATCGGAAGGAATACCACATCTTCTGCCAATATATCCTGGATCTTAATGTATAATTCTTTTGCTTTTACTTCGTCTGTTTCTTCGGCTACTTGTTCCAGAAGTTTATCAACTTCCGGATTTTCATAACGGAAATAATTAGTTCCCTGGGTAGGCGTTCCGACAGGAGCAGTCATCGAAGAATGAAATGAAGTATTTAATAACGCGTATGGATCCGGTGGGAAATCGATTCCAAACTGAAGTAAGTCAAAGTTTCCGTTTTGTAAAATCTGAATCAATTCTGCTCTGGTCGCCAGTTTCGGTACGATTTCAACACCTATATTAAGAAGCCACTGCTGTATCATGCCTGCTTCCATCTGCTGTGCCGGAGCTCCTGATTGATTGTAATAGGTAAAAGACAATCTTTCCCCATCTTTTTCATAAATACCATCGCTTCCCTTGGTATATCCCGCATCTTCTATAAGCTTAACAGATGCCTCAACATCGAAAACATGAGAGCTTTTTGCTTTTTCACTGACCATATCACCAAAGATATCGGGGACCCAGCCTGGGCTTAGAGGAAATACGCCGTCATATTCACCCCTGGTAATCAGGTCCTCCTGATTCAATGCCATGGATAGGGCTTTTCTAATATTACGGTCTTCCAAAAGAGGGTTTGTATGGTTTACAACAACCGAATAATTACTTGTTCCTGCGTAAACCTGCATATTTGCACCTTCTTTTGTCAGGAACTCGGGGACGTTTGCCATTGCTATTGTATTAAATGTAGCCGCAATCTCTCCTTTTAATAATGCAAGCGTAAGGTTTGGTGAAGAATTGTATATGTGTACTACCAAACTATCCACTTTCGGTGCGCCCATCCAGTAATCTTTATTCGCATCAAACTGAATGTCTGTTCCCGTGTTATATGTTTTGTAAATAAAAGGACCTGTACCTATGGGCTGCTCATTCAGATTCTGATCCGGATCCCCCGCTGATGCCCAGATGTGCTCAGGAACGATATATACCTCAGCCGCATAACGAATAAATGAAACGAACTGTTTTTTGAACTTGAATACAACTTGTTCACCGGATTCCGTAACACTGTCGATTTTGTCCCAGAGCATATATGTATCAAGAGTCGGAAATTGCTTCAAAACATTGTAGGTATACACAACATCCTTCGCTGAAAAATCTGTTCCATCCTGCCATTTTACATCTGTGTTCAGATCAAATGTCAGCTCTGTAAAATCATCGTTCCACTGATATTCGTCGGCAAGTGCTGGTTCCAGCTCCGTGGATACCGGGTTGAAATACAGCAGTCTTTCATACATAAGTGGTAGAAACTCTTTTTTAGTATTTTGCGGTAAAAAAGGATTTTTAGAAGCCAAATCTGTGTC
>DVNN01000214.1 GCA_018714325.1 Candidatus Pelethocola excrementipullorum | reverse complement strand
GGTGTACGCAGTCCGTCAAAATGGATGCGCACATCACCTTCGCAGTCAGCTCTGGATTCAGGAGCAACTCCAAATGCAGTGATGGTGGAGGAAATGATATGGCCGTTTCCGGATACCTGCGCAAGCAGGCTGTCAGCGCCCTCGGTATGTTTTCTTTTGAAGTAGGGGGCACCTCTGAAATATAGAAATCCGTTTTCCTGATAGTATTTGTTCCATTCATGGGTCCAGAGAATCTCGGCAAAGGGGATTTCAATAGCAGAATCTCCATTGTTTTTCAGAACCAGGCTGGCACTTTCAGAAAAGGGCATGGGATAAAAATTGTAATAGTATCCGTCTGTATTCATACCGGACAGCAGATATTGTACACTGTGATATCCCAGCTCATTGGAGAAGAGGCATCCAAAAGGTGCATCAACATCGAGAGTGCTGTGTCCGTCCCAGCGGGCACTGAGAGACAGGGCATGAAGATGAGCGGGTGTATACTGTCCGGTCAGAATGCGGATGCCGGCTATGCAGGCATTTTCATTGCAGGTGAAAAGGGGAAATTCTTCCCCGGGTCTTAAAGTAAGGTTTGTAAGCTGATGGCGGTTTGGTGCCTGCAGGGAGTGTATGCAGCTCCCGGTTTGTTTCCATAGGGCAGTCAGCTTCTTAACTGCAGGATTTTCAGCAGGGGAGAAGGTTTCTATGGCATCCTGGTTTTCATAGGAATGATAGATGACATGGCCCCAGCCACCCTCATTTTTTTCCCTGTCACAGCCTTCCAGACGGATGCTGCTGGTGATTTTACAGCTTTTCCTGTATGGCATAGGTACAAAGCTGCGTACCACACGGATGGGACCTCTGCCGTTATCGTAAGGACCTATATAGCGGGAGGCCAGCGGTTCTGTGAAAGGGTATTTTTCACCGAATTCGGAGTGGCGGATGGTAAAGCGGGGCGTTTCCTCTCCGTCAAAGTAAAAGCGGAAAACAGGCTCCTCGCTGCTAGGATAGCGGTGCTGGACAATATTATAGATGCATCCCGGACCCAGGTGTTCAAAAAGAACCCATTCTTTGTTGGCATCCTGGTAGAGAACCCAGTCCCAGTCGGAGTTTCCGCCTGTTTTGTCGATGCTTCCCTCATAGTGCGCCCTGCAGTCTGCCTTGGGGACGGGGAGGGATTTGGGATCTGTCATGGTTTCGTAAATATTCATATAGGAATCTCCTGTCTTTTTGTATTTGATGTTATTATAAAAAACAGGGGGATTATCTCAATGGATGATATTATGATTTTTTGGAAAAAAGAAAGGAAAACCGCCTTGGTAACCGATATGTTTCAACCTAGAGGGAAAGTTCCTCCCAGCTTGCGTAAAGTTCTTCTAGTCTTTCGGTGATTTCTGCTTTTTCCTTGGAAAGCACGATGCAGCGCTCCACGTCGGTGGCCACCTCAGGCTGACTCATCTCTTCGTCGATTTCACTATCTCTGGTTTCCAGCTTTTCAATCTCTGCTTCACATTTTTGAAGGTCATTTTCCCGTTTGCGTTGTTTTGCCTGTTCTTGCTTCTGAGCCTTCCAATCCAGCTTTGTCTCAGATTCCAAGGTGGCGGCGGAAGCGGATTCAGCCTCTGCAAAAGGAGCATAGGCGTTGGTCAACGTATCCTTTTTTTCCAGATAATAATCATAATTACCGATATAATTCACCAGTTGCTGGTTGGTCAAATCCAGGATTCTGGTGGCGGTCTGGTTAATAAAATAACGATCATGGGATACGTAAAGCACCGTACCTGAATAGCTGTTTAAAGCCTCCTCCAAGATCTCTTTGGATACGATATCCAAATGGTTGGTAGGCTCATCCAGAATCAGAAAATTGGCCTCTGACAACATGAGCTTTGCAAGAGAGATACGACCGCGTTCCCCTCCGCTTAAAGTCTTAATCTGCTTAAATACTTCGTCCCCAGTGAATAAAAAGGCTGCCAGAACATTCCGGATTTCCGTATTGCTCAAACCAGGATAGGTATCGGAGATTTCTTCGAATATGGTCTTATCCATATGAAGCACATGGTGTTCCTGATCATAATAACCAATCTGCACCTTACTGCCCAGTGTGAATTCTCCATGATCCGGCTGCAGTACCTGATTGAGAATCTTCAGGATCGTGGTTTTACCAGTGCCGTTATTTCCGATGATGGCGACTCGTTCTCCTCGCCTGATCTCAAAGTTTAAGTCCGTAAAAAGAATCTGTTGGCCAAAGCTCTTGGCCAAATGTTCCACCTGTAAAACATCGTTGCCGCTGATGATCCGTGGTTCCAGGGCGATTCGCATATCGGCACGTACCTCGGTGGGTTTCTCCAATACTTCAATCTTATCCAGCATTTTTTCACGGCTTTCTGCCCGGCGGATGGATTTTTCCCTATTAAAAGACTTTAGTTTGGTAATAACCTGTTCCTGATGCTTGATTTCCTGTTGCTGATTCATATAAGCATGGATGGCGGCCTGCCTCAACATGGACTTTTTCTCGCTGTAAGCACGGTAGTTACCTTCAAATGAGATTACCTTCCCATTATCGATCTCGATGACCTTGGACACGACTTTGTCCAGGAAATAGCGGTCATGGGAGACGATCAAAACGGCCCCGTCATAGTTCATCAGATACGTCTCCAGCCAGGTGATGGAGTCCATATCCAGATGGTTGGTGGGCTCGTCCAACAGGATGATATCAGGCTTTGTGAGAAGGAGTTTACCCAAAGCTACCCTGGTTTTCTGGCCGCCGGAGAGGGTGGAGACCAATTTGGAGAACTCGCTTTCCTCAAAACCCAGGCCCTTTAAAACCCCGGTAACCTCACTTTGATAGGCATAGCCGTTCTCCAGCTCAAAAGCATGGTTCAGACGGGTATAGGTATTCATCAGATTCTCCAGTTCCTCACCGGAAGCGGATTTCATCTGCTGTTCCAGTGAGCGGATTTTCTGTTCCATCTCAATCAGATCTCTTTTCGCATCCAGAACCTCTTCGTAGATGGAACGTTCACCGGGGATATCCTGGTGCTGGGCCAAATAGCCCATGGTCGCCCCTTTTGCAAGAACGACCTCTCCACTGTCTGCGGACATCTGCTGCATGATAATTTTCAAAAATGTGGATTTTCCTGCTCCGTTGATTCCAATTAGCGCTGCTTTTTCTAGGGCTTCTATATGAAAGGATGCATCCTTTATTACTTCTTTGGTTCCGAAACTCTTACTAATATTTTGACATGATAAAATCATAGCAATCTCCTTAATATGTAAATCTCATGAGTACACGAAGGCTGGGTGGAAGTGTATGTAAAAAAATACAATATAATAAAAATCGACCATTCAGACTAAATTTCATCTAAAAACTTAAGTAAATAAAAGAAATTTAACGTTTTGAAAATTAGGCACTCGTGTCATATTATACCTTAAAATAAAAAATAGACAAGGAAATTTGCAAGATTTCTTTGACAAAGTTATGTCAATCACTTATAATCTATAGTAGAAAATAAGCGGCATTTTACCATTACGCGGAAAAACCATGGTTTTTTCGGGTTTTCTGTTGCCTAATCCGATGTTTTATGAGACTAATTTATGTCTTTAGGTATGGGATAAAACGTTTGCTTAAATTTGATATCCTTATGGGAGGAAGAACAATTGGATGAGAAATGGATTTCAAAGGCCGTGATAAAACGTTTGCCTCGTTATTACCGGTATTTGGGCGAATTGCTCGAAGATGGTGTGGAACGTATCTCGTCAGGAGAGCTTAGTGATCGAATGAAAGTTACTGCTTCTCAAATCAGACAAGATCTTAATAATTTTGGCGGATTTGGACAGCAGGGCTATGGGTATAATGTGAGACATTTATACGATGAGATTGGTAAAATCTTGGGATTAGACCGTATTCATAATATGATTATCATCGGTGCCGGTAATCTTGGACAGGCACTGGCCAATTATACATCTTTTGAACGCAGTGGCTTTAAAACAGTGGCGTTATTTGATATTGATCCAGCAATCAAAGGAAAGAGCATTCGAGGAATTGAGATACACATGACGGATGAGCTGCCCGAATTTATTAAGGCAAACAATGTGGAAATTGCAGCGCTGACTCTGCCCAAGGCAGAGGCTGTGGCCATGGCCGATGTATTGGTTCACAATGGCGTGAAAGCGATTTGGAATTTCGCACATACCGATTTGAATCTGAAACTGCCTCAGGATGTTGTTGTTGAGAACGTGCATCTTGCGGAAAGTTTGATGCGGTTATCTTACAATTTGACAACCAGAGAATCAGATCGTAAAAACAAGTAAGAAGTAAAGGGCTGTAGGCACAAACGAGAGATGAGATAGATACTCTGGTGCAACAGCCCTTTTTCTGTATCCAGCACAGGTGAAAATCAAAAAAATTTACCTGTAGAAACACTGTGGAATCCATCATTAGGTTTGGAGATTGGAAAGGAGTCAGGGATGAAGAGAATAGTTACCGGATATCAGATGAAAGCGTTAGATGCCTATACCATCGAAACCATGGGCGTGCCCTCTCTTGTTTTAATGGAACGTGCGGCCCTTGCCGTCACAGATGAGATACTAAGTGGAGACTACTCCCTGGATCGGATACTGGTGGTCTGTGGCACCGGAAATAACGGGGGAGATGGAGTGGCGGTGGCCCGTATTCTTCACCTTAAGGGATATAAGGTGGCCATCTTTGCTGCCGGTAATCCAGATAGATACAGTGATGGTATGAAGGTTCAGATGAAAATTGCCCAAAATTATCATGTAGATTTTGTCACAAAACCTGACTATCATGAATATACTGTTATCGTGGATGCCATCTTTGGCGTTGGACTGGCACGGCCGGTAAAGGGAAACTATCTAAAAATCATCAATCGGCTCAACCTTTCTGCCATTCCGGTGGTTGCGGTGGATATTCCGTCGGGATTGCATAGTGATACCGGCGCTGTCATGGGTGCGGCAATTAGAGCCACTGCAACCATTACCTTTGCATTTTCGAAACCAGGTCTGCTGATGGGGCATGGACAAACTCATGCAGGTAAGGTCATAACTGCAGACATCGGCATCTATGAAACCAAGGTGATGCAAGGTGAAGAACCAGAGATAGTCTTATATCAAACGGAAGAAGAGGATTTGTTCCAGCTGCCCAGACGAGAGGAGACCGG
>DVNN01000213.1 GCA_018714325.1 Candidatus Pelethocola excrementipullorum | reverse complement strand
GGGGCCGAGTGCAGGGAAGATACACTGTACGTCAACGACAATCGCCTCACAGGCTCCGGTCAGTACAACGTTTTCCTGCTGCAGGAAGTTACCTGCCATCGGAATACCACGGCGCATAGCTACTTCGTTGGAAGTACAGCAGACACCGGATACGGTTATGCCTTTCGCACCCTTTTCTTTTGCATACGCGATCATTTCTGGAGAATCTGCAAATTCACAAATCATCTCAGATAATGAAGGATCATGGCCGTGTACAACGATATTTACGTTCTCAGCCACCATAACGCCAAGGTTTGCTTCGGTATCAACTGGCTTCGGAGTTCCAAATAATACATCTGAAAACTCTGTTCCCATCATAGAACCACCCCATCCATCTGCAAGTCCGCAGCGGATAGACTGTTTTACCAGTGCTTCCGGTTTGGAAGAACAGCCCATATGGCTCATATGTAGGGATCTGGAAACTTCACGGTCAATTGCATGTGGTGCAAGCTCATGCTTATCCCACAGTTCCTGTGTATGTTTCGGTGCTCTCTTTAAGAATCTCTGGGTACCAAATGGTTTACCATACTCCATAAGACCTTCTACTGCCATCTCGTGTGCCAAATCATAGATATCTTTTCCTTCGGTTTCGATATCCCACTCTTTAGCGATACGGATCAGTTTTTCAGGATCTTTTACCTTGTAGTTTCCATCTGCTGCAGACTCATATAAAGTGTGGCAGATTTCACGGCCGTGATCAGAGTGTGTTGCAGATCCTCCGGCTGTGAACTTCAGGTAATTTCTTCCTACGATTCCGTGAACATCACATCCACAGACACCCTTAGGTGCTTTCGGAGTTACACGGCAGGGTCCCATGGAACAAATACGGCAGCAAACACCAGTCTCGCCAAATTTACAATGTGGTGTCTGGTTCTTCACTCTGAACTGCCATGCGTCTGCGCCAACTTTAGCGCCTGTTTCCAACAGTCGATTGGTTGCCGCTTCAAATTCTTCAACTGTTGTCATTTTGAATTCGCTCATATAATCCTCCTTGTAAGAAATGCCTAAGCTCTTTCTCTCCTATGGGTCATCCTCCCCACAGGATTTTTTTATTTTTATTTTTACCCTCTCTCGGAGAGGAAAAATAACTAGTGCAAATCCGCCTATAATTCCAGGCGGTCAACAATTTCCTTCAGCGCTTTCTTTACCGGTGAATTCTCCGGCAGGCTGATGGTCGGTTTACCGTCACAATCATACTCATAAACCTGATCGTCATGAGGAACAACTCCAAGCAGAGTCATCCCCTGTTTTTCAATCTCCTCTTTTGTGCCTTCATTCAGCACACCGCCTGGAGCGCGATTAACGATTAAGCCCACAGTTTTGGGTTTCATATTACATTCTTTAATTAACTCTGCAATACGGGCTGCAGCTTGCACGCCCCTGCGGGAACAGTCACTGACCAGAATCGCCGTTTCCATGCCAGGCAGAACACCACGGCTGATATGCTCCATCCCTGCCTCATTGTCCACTACGATATAGGGATAATGATTCTGCATTTTCTGAAGCTGCGCCTGTAAAAGACCGTTAACATAACAATAACAGCCCTTACCCTGGGTTCTTCCCATAACAAGCATGTCATAATCGTCTTCTTCAATTATCGCATTGGCAAATTTGAACTCTGCATAATCCGCCTTGCTCACACCGGCTGGAATGGGATTGTTCTTTTCCATCTCCGACCGTGCAATCTCCTCCCGGATATCTCCCAGAGTGGAATCTATCTCCACACCGAGAACCTCGTTCAGATTTGAATTCGCATCTGCGTCCACCGCAAGAATCGGTCCTTTGCCCTGTTCACCCAGGTATTGGATTAACAGTCCGCAAAGGGTTGTCTTTCCCACTCCGCCTTTTCCTGCGACTGCAATTACATGTGCCATGTGGCACCTCCTCTAACAATATATTCTGGCCATCCAGTCATATAGTCCAGCAGCTGTTTGGGCCGCTGGACTTGAACTATAAATTCCTGCGCAGAAACCCTGTAATCCTGCTGGTTTTCCTCGCTGCTTATAGTTTTTTCAGTATATTATTTTAATACGGTACGTATACCTGCTCTGTTCAGGATTTCTGTACTGTTTTTCCAAGTGTTCATTGCATACAAGTGAATACCTTCAACTCCCAATGCCATATACTCGTGGAGCTGATTAACGGTATAGTTGATACCTTCTTCTTTGAAAGCTTCCTTTACAGCCGGAAGTTCATTGCCATCCGGATCCTTGTCGAACCAATGATGTGAAATAACTTCTGCCAGTTTACGTGGAATCGCACAGCCATTCCTTGACAGACACATATTGATAACGGCATCTTTATTCAATACAGGCATAACACCCACGTCTACAGGCATCGTAATACCTGCTTGACGGATTGCATCCAGCCAGTACTTAAACTGTTCCATATCATAGGTAAGCTGTGTCATAATGTAATCGGCACCCTCATCTTGTTTTTGTTTCAAGTGAGCGATGTCAGCCTCTAAAGTACCACAGGTAATGTGGCCTTCTGGAGAGCCCGATACTGCAATCTCAAACTTATCACCAAACTCTTTGCGAACAAATGCTACCAAATCTGTGGAGTAGCTAAAGTCGCCATTGGTACCTGTCCAACCATAAGGAAGATCTCCGCGAAGAGCCAGCATGTGCTCAATGCCATTGTCCAGATAAGTCTGGAGCTGCTCTTTTACCCCTTCCTTCGTGTTGCCCACACAGGTAAAGTGGGTGACCGGAATCGTGTTGTTGTCGGCACTCTGGATCATCTTGCAGACTTCCAGATTTTTTCCCACATTACCGCCGCCGGCACCGTATGTACAAGAAATGTAGTCAGGCCGGAACTCGTACAGATGCTCCAGGCAGCTTTCCAGCTTCACCATTCCTTCATCGGTTTTTGGTGGGAATACCTCGAAAGAAAACATAGTTCTCTTCTTCATGATTTCCGTTAGTTTCATAGATACTTACCTCCGCTTCCATTTTTGTTTTTAAATATTAAAAGCCTAAGATATTACCTAAGCTTTTTTTCTAATCACACTGCAGCTTCACGATACTGTTCGCCAGATCCACCATAAGGATCTTCCCTTGAATCTTAGTCTCATCCCCCATGATATCCCGGAGAACTACAGTATCATCAACCACATCTATTCTGGAGATATTTTTACAAATGACAGTATTGTCATTCTCTTTATATACAGTTGCAAGACACATCTTAACAAACCTCCTTAGTCCGTTATAATCCAGTCACTCTTCTTTAACTAATGTCAACGCCAGACTCAGGCGCATGTTGCCCTTCTGAAAATCGGCTACAGCTTCTTTGATTTGTCTGGCCGCACCGTTCATTCCTAATTTCTCAAGGTTATCAGCCATCTGGTCCAGCTCCTGAGCATGGTGCTCATTGTGGGACAACATATAGCTCAGCAATGCTACACTTTCATCTTTATGGTCATGTCCACATTCCTGACATGAATGCCCATGTTCATGGCAATGTCCCTGGCTTTCACAGTGATCATGCTCATGTTCTCCATGAGATACCGGATTGCCATTCTCATCGTTTAATAAATGCATCAACGGCTCCTTTCTTCAAACAAATAGCAGACAACCGCTATTGTGAAATTGATTGTTAATATTATAACCTATATCCCCGCTTAAATCAATAGATGTATGCAAGTTATTCGTGACATTTTATATATTTTTTTCGATACTATACTAATCCTTGTGTGATTTATCCAATATTTTCATGGCCTGTTTTTAGAGATAATGTTGTTATTTTTAAGAATATGATGAAGGATGTCCATGGCTCCCCCTATCTTCATACTTATGTATTACTTTTTTAATATATTCTTTCATTGTTTGTTTACATTTATATGTTATATTGAAAATCGTACATATTAAGCATCTCCAGGCAATATGATATATCTATTTTACAACATTGTACCGAGATTTGTAATTTGCCCTGGATCACAGAAGCTTGATGTCTGGCTGCTATCCGCCATCAAACAGCGGTAACCCATGACATTTTGACAAGAACACAGGAGGTGTACGTAATGTCATATGACACACCAACATTTTTACTAAACGATAATCGTCCTATGCCCCAGGTAGGGTTAGGCGTATATAAGCTACTAGGAGATAACGAGGCCGAAAGTGCCCTGAATGCTGCTCTGGACGCCGGATACCGGCTGATTGATACTGCTTCCGTCTATAAGAACGAGGAGAGTGTCGGAAAAGCAATCCGTTTCTGCAGCCTGCCCAGAGAAGACTTGTTTATCACATCCAAAGTATGGAACACTGCTCAGAGGATGGGTGACATCGAGGGCGCCTTTAACCGATCACTGGACCGTCTGAAATTAGATTATGTGGATCTTTACCTGATTCACTGGCCGGTGCCCGGCTGTTATGCGGAGACCTGGAAGGTGTTGGAAAAACTCCATCAGTCGGGCCGCGCCAAGTCCATCGGTGTCAGCAACTTCGGTATTCCTCATCTTGAGCACCTGTTCGAGACATCGGGAATCATTCCGGCCGTCAATCAGATTGAATGCCATCCGCTCTGGAACCGAAGCGAATTAGTCAACTATTGCCAGGAGCGTGGAATCGTTGTTCAGGCCTATGCACCTGTGGCGAGAGGTGCTTATTCAGATCGGGAAATACTGACCCATATCGGCGAGAAGTACCATAAACCAGCCGTACAGATCGGTCTTCGCTGGCTGATTCAACGAAATATCGCCATCATCCCCAAATCCTCTCACAAAGACCGGATTCAGGATAATATCGACGTCTTCGACTTCCAGCTCACCGAGAATGAAATGAAAACCATCGACACCATGGACGAGCATCTGCGTACCGCAGGCATCCCCGAAGATATGGTCGGGCAAGGTGTAGAATAAGAAAAAAATCCCTTGGGAGAATTACCTCTTCCCAAGGGATTTTTGTATGTTTTTACTTTTCCCAGAGCTCCGACTCAATCTCATGCTTTTTATCACGGACCATCAGTTCTCTTACCGCGTCAGCTGCCGGCTTATCTTCAAAGAGCACCTGATTCACAATGCGGATGATCGGCATATCGATGTTGTACTTCTTGGACAATGCCAGTCCGGCCTTAGCCGAATAGACGCCTTCTACGATCATCTGAACCTCTTCCATGGCCTCATCCATCGTACGACCCTGACCAATCAGATAACCGGCCTTTCTGTTTCGGCTGTGGACGCTGGCACAGGTCACAACCAAATCTCCGATGCCGGAGAGTCCGTATAAGGTCTCTGCTTGAGCACCCATGGCCACCGCCAGTCTCGAGACCTCAGCAATACCCCTTGTGATCAGCGCAGCCTTGGTGTTATCTCCATATCCAAGTCCATCTGCAGTTCCCGCCGCTAAGGCGATTACATTCTTCAGCGCCGCACCAATCTCAATGCCCAGGACATCAGGGCTGGTGTATACCCGGAACACGGGGCTCATAAACAATCCCTGAATATATTCTGCAGAGCTTTTCTTCTTCGCTCCCACGACAATCGTGGTAGGAAGTCCTTTTCCCACCTCTTCCGCATGGCTCGGACCAGAAAGTACTGCTACTTCCGCCTGAGGAATCTCTTCTTCTATAATATCGCTCAAGGTCATCAAGGTATGATCTTCAATCCCCTTTGCAACGTTGACGATTAATTGGCCTTCCTTCACAAAAGGTTTCATGGAATGGGCGGTACTTCTGGTATACGGTGACGGCACCGCAAGCACCAAAAGATCTCTTCCCATACATGCGCTTTCCAAGTCAGACGTAAATACCATATCCTCGGGAAGAGCTACACCAGGAAGTTTCTGCTTATGCTCCCGTTCTTTTCTAAGCATCTGCACTTCTGCTTCCATAATGGACCAGACAGTCACTTCATGACCATTGTTATGCAGCAACCAAGCAAGTGCGGTTCCCCAGCTCCCCGCTCCAATAACACTAATTTTTGCCATATTCTTCACCCTTCTTTCTCATGATATATGAAGTCATCACTCACTTTGCATCTGAGGATGCTTCTCCTTTTTTTGATTTCAATAAAAAAGTCTTACGTTCCGTGCCCTTTAAAAGTTTCACAATATTAGAACGATGCTGCCAGAATGCCAATGCAGCCAGCAGTAAAGCCAGAACATACATCTCTGGTATGTATTCCTGCGGAACCCCCAAAACCCCGGTCTGGCCCATAAAGATGATTGCTGCCACAAACACCAGGTATACCAGGATGGATCCCAGGGAAACATAGTGCGTGACCAGAAATGTACCGAAGAACACCACGATTTCCACCAGTGTGAGCCTCCAGTCAAAGGAGATAATCAGTCCGGCCGTGGCCGCAATACCCTTTCCGCCCTTAAAATTCAGATAGAAGGGGAAATTATGTCCCAAAATCGTACCTGCTGCAGCGTAGAGCCCCAGCAGACGAATAATATCCTGGTTGGAATTCCCATAAATCACCCTTGTAATCACAACGGCTATGATACACTTGAGGCAGTCACCCAAAAGCGTGATAAGACCTGCCTTCAGACCCAGAGTACGCAGAGCATTGGTGGATCCTGCATTCCCGCTTCCATATTTACGAATATCAATCCCATGCATCCGGCCATAAATATATGAGGTCTGAACCAGACCACAACAATATCCTATTATCAGACATACAATCCGTTCCATGACTACTTGTCCTTTCGCTCTCTGATAACAAACCTAAGAGAAGTCCCCTTGAAACCAAAGGCATCACGGATACGGTTCTCCAGATATCTGGTGTACGAGAAATGCATCAATTCCTTGTCATTGACAAAGATGACAAAAGTAGGAGGTTTTACAGAAACCTGGGTGATATAATATAGTTTAAGTCTCTTTCCTTTATCAGAAGGCGGCTGCTGCAATGCAACGGCCTCGGTCATGATTTCATTGAGAACACCCGTCTGAACCCGCATGGTCTGATTCTCCAGCACCATGTCGATGGTGTCAAACAGCTTCGGAAGACGCTGTCCTGTTTCCGCCGAGATAAACAAGATTTCTGCGTATGGAATAAAGGAAAGAATCTCACGCAGTCTGTTGGTGTACTTGTAGATGGTCTTATCATCCTTTTCGATAGCATCCCACTTATTGACCGCTATAATGATTCCCTTTCCACGATCATGGGCAATACCAACGATCTTGGCATCCTGTTCCGTCACACCCTCAACAGCATCTATGACCAGAACCGCCACGTCCGCTCTGTCCACGGCCGCAACCGTTCGTATAATACTGTAGCGTTCCAGCTCTTCTTTGATTTTATTCTTACGACGAAGTCCTGCAGTATCTATGAAGTTATAATCCTTTCCATTATGCTCGATAATGGTATCAATGGCATCCCTTGTGGTTCCGGCAATGTCGGATACGATCACCCGGTTCTGCCCAAGAAGCTTATTGATAATCGAAGATTTCCCCACGTTGGGCTTTCCTACAATGGCAATTCTTGGAATTTCATCCTCCTCATCCTCCATCTTGGATTCATCAAAGTGCTTGACCACCTCGTCCAGCATATCTCCCAACCCCAGTTTTCCCGTGGCCGAAATCGGCATCGGTTCACCGATTCCAAGATTATAGAATTCATAGGTATCAAGCAGATATTTATCGAAATTATCCACCTTGTTGACAACCAGGATTACCGGCTTATTACTGCGGCGGAGCATATCCGCCACCTTGGAATCGGAATCCACCAGTCCTTGCTTTACGTCGGTGATAAAGACGATAACATCAGCCGTATCAATGGCTATCTGTGCCTGCTCCCTCATCTGGGAAAGAATGATATCTTTGGTATCCGGTTCAATACCGCCGGTGTCAATCAATGTAAAATTATGATCCAGCCAGTTCACATCCGCATAAATCCGGTCACGTGTCACACCTGGGGTATCCTTGACGATGGAAATATTCTCTCCTGCCAGGGCATTGAAAAGCGTGGACTTACCTACATTCGGACGGCCCACAATCGCTACTATTGGTTTGCTCATACATCGTTCTCCTTCTATGTGTCATCACCGCGTCTTCTTCCACCACGGCATTCACAAATTCTTCTCCTGCCTCATCCACTACTCCGATGGATACTCCAAGGCCCTTTTCCAGCTCTTCTACCGTTACGTCATCCAGGAAGACATTCTCCCCATCTCTTAACATATTACACGGTATCAGAAGTCTGTCACCCAGTTCCTGTCCCTGAAGCTGCTGCTTCATATCTTGTCCCGTAATCAGACCCGAGACCGTGATACACTCTCCAAAAAATTCATTCCGAATCGCGTAGACATTCACATGGATATCGGGATATTTTCCCCTGATTTTCTCAACATATTCCTTTATAAATGGCGCAGCCAGATAACCGGTGGCTATGGAAATATTTCTAACACGCCGATCTCCTGTCTGCTGCTGTAAGGCATCCGTAATCTCCGTATCTAAAAGACGCAGCATCCCAACTCCGTTCTCCAGCTGAAGATACCCGTCATAGGCCTCTTCCCCAGGCAGCTGCCGCTCAGCCAGAATATACCACTCATCCGAAGCGTGGATAAAATGCAGTCCATATTCCGAATAAAGTTTTTCCTGCCAGTTGTGTATGGTATCCAACACCTGCTCGGCATCCTCTTTGGTAAATGGTTCCAGGGGATGCAAACCTTCCCTGTGCCGTGACAATCCTACAGGCACCACGGAAACGCTTTTCAGGTGGGGAAGATATTTGCTTAAGTCCTGGATGCTTTGTTCCAGTTCCTTCCCATCATTGATTCCCCTGCACAACACAATCTGTCCGTTCATCTCAATTCCCGCTTCATAAAGCCTTTGCACCTTTGGGAATATATCACCTGCAAACCGGTTATGCAGCATGCTGCACCGAAGCTTTGGATTGGTTGTGTGGAAAGAAATATTGATGGGTGCCAGATGATATTGAATAATCCGGTCTATATCGTGGTCACTCATATTGGTTAAGGTTACGTAATTCCCCTGCAAAAACGACAGACGGGAATCATCATCTTTAAAATAGAGCGTATCCCGCATGCCCTTGGGCATCTGGTCGATAAAACAGAAAATGCAATTATTTTTGCAGGAACGATATTCATCCATCAGCCCACTTTCAAATGTGACTCCAAGATCCTCTTCATATTCTTTCTCAATCTCCAGAATCCATTCCTCACCGTCTGATTTTCGAACACCTAATTCTATATATTCGTCATTGGTCAGATAGTGGTAATCAAACACATCCTCTATCTTTTGACCATTGATGGTAAGCACTTCATCCCCCGGCTCCAATTCCATCTCTTCTGCGATACTGCCAGGATCTATCTTTATAATTATATGTTTATTTTCTTTCATGTTGCCTCCATATCCTTATAATAATAACAATTCCACCACCAAAAAGCAAGTATTCCCTTGGGTAAAATCCCATCATTTGACGGAACCGTCTTTGTTGTGCTAAAAATCATACATAGAATCGTCGCTTTTGACCTTGACTTGGAATCCCATTTAATGATATATATGTAAGGTAATATGAGGTAATTTTCTGTTTAATTACAAAAGAACAACATATATTGGAGGATGCTATGGCAAACTTAGTCCCACTCGAGAACTCAATTCCAGTCGCCCCATTGAAACTAGCCGCCTTAAAAGGCTGCGAGGAAATGGCGGAAACCATCAATAACCATCTGGTCCAATTCCGCAGAGACCTGATTTCCCATCATAACAATGGCCTAAACCTTTCTGGTTATGCTGAAGAATCTTTTCTTCTGAACTCTAGCTGCCCACGTTTCGGAACCGGAGAGGCCAAAGGAAAACTGATGGAATCCGTACGGGGAATGGACTTATTCCTGCTGGTGGATGTCTGCAACTGGAGTATCACCTATAAAGCATTTGGACATACCAATCACATGTCTCCAGATGATCATTATCAGGATCTGAAGCGTATTATCGCCGCCGCCAATGGAAAGGCACATCGCATTAACGTAATCATGCCCTTCATGTACGAAGGCCGCCAGCACAAACGTACCAGCCGCGAATCCCTGGACTGTGCATTGGCTTTGCAGGAACTGACTAATATGGGTGTTTCCAACATCATAACCTTTGATGCTCACGATCCCCGTGTGATGAATTCCATCCCTCTGGCCGGTTTTGACAACTTCATGCCCACCTACCAGTTCCTTAAGGCTCTGATGAAATCCGTACCGGATCTCCATCTGGACAATGACCATCTGATGATTATCAGCCCTGATGAGGGAGCCATGTCAAGAGCGGTATATTTCTCCAACATTCTTGGAGTGGACATGGGTATGTTCTACAAGCGTCGTGATTACTCCACAGTCGTCAATGGCAAGAATCCTATCGTAGCCCATGAGTTCCTGGGAGATTCCGTATTGGCCAAGGACGTGATTATCATCGACGATATGATTTCCTCAGGCGAAAGCATGCTTGACGTTGCAAAACAGTTAAAGGAGCGTGGAGCCGCTCGTGTATTCGTCTGCACCACCTTTGGTCTTTTCACCGATGGTATGGAGAAGTTCGATGAATACTATGAAAAAGGATATTTCGAGAAAATCATCACTACCGACCTTACTTACCGGTCTCCAAACCTGTTGGGACGTCCATGGTATGAGCCTGCATCCATGGGCAAGTATATCGCAAGCATCATAGATATCCTGAATCATGATGTATCCGTGGAAAAGGTACGTTCCACAACTGAGAAAATCACAAAACTGCTGGAAAAGTATAAATAAAAAAAGAATGGAATTCAATAGGATTATCTCTATTGAATTCCATTCTTTTATTTTATACGATATTTGGCAATCAAAGACTGCAGAATCCTCATAAAACGTTCCACACCCTCCTGTGCCTTCCCTGGTTCCCTGTACTTATCCTTATATTCCATCAGAACTCCGTAAAAAAAGTAACACTGTAAATCACTAAGCAGCATGGCGTCATCATATAAAAAGTAGCCTGTGGCCGCAGCTCTTCGCAGCATAACCCTATTGCGCGTGTACAAATCCCCATCAAAAAATACGCTTGCCGCAACTCCGTCACAATGCCTCAACTCTTCCGGAAAAAGCTGATAATACTCGAATATCACATCTCCTAGTTCCTCTTTATACTTGCCCCAAAAAAGCATTTCATACACATGTATATTCTTAAACGCTGATTCAGCAAATCTCTCCCACATTAATACCCCCATATCAAGAGCATTCATGTTCGAATCAAAGATTTTTCCCAAATCTGAAGTATAGCCCTCTAAAAACTTCACGGAGGAAAACAAAAGCAGGTGGTCAAGGTCATTGAAGTATTTATAGATTACCGTACTTGTACAACCAGCTTTTGTCGCAATCGTTCGGATTTTAGCACCCTCCGGGCCATAATCTCTCAAAATCTCATATGTTTTCTGTATCAGCTCTTTTCTCTTATTTTCCGCCATGCCAACCCCTTCAGCTCATAAAATACTACAGTCCTATAGACAACTGTAAATATCTTATATCAAAAAGAGGATAAAATCAAGGTTATGACATTAACAGATTTATGTTATTAACGTTTTTCAGCGTACTTCTTCAGGTCGGCATCAAGATCGGCAGGCAATGTGTGCTCACCATAATCGGCAAGTATTTGTTTCCATTTGGTATTCGCCTTTTGCTCTATAGGTATCCCCCCCTCAGCGCTCCATTGTCCAAATGGAACCCTGTCACTCAGGGTTGGTCTATAAAATTCATCTCTGAAATTTTCTATGGTATGTTCATGGGTCAGGAACAGTCCTCTTGGACCAACTTCTTTTATGACATCATAGGCCAAGGTTTCTTCATCGACCCGAACCCCTTGATTAATACGTTTTAAATAACCAATTATTTCATTATCAATAATTAGTTTTTCATAAGAGATTGTATTATAGGTTTCAATAATTCCGGCAGCATGAAGGATAAAATTGCCTCCGGCCATCTGGGCCATCATCAAAGTGACAGCAGATTCATAGGCCGCCTGAGAATCCATGATCTTAGAATCGGTAAGTGCTCCGCTGATCCTGCAGGGAATATTGTAAAATTTGGCCAGCTGACCATTTACCAGGGATACCAAGGCATCTTCAGGAGATCCTATGGCAAGCATGCCATTTGACATTTCAGCATTAGATCCTGAGGCAGAATAAACGATCGGTGCTCCAGGATTAACACATTGAGCCAGCACTATACCCGCTAATATCTCTGCATTCTGTAAAGATACCAGACCCGCAAGCGTTGTAGGCGTGGTCATTCCAGCTATAGAAAGGGAATTGACCAGCTGAGGTTGGCCGGTCTCTGCATATGCGATGATCGCACCCGCCATATTGTCATCATAACTTAACGGAGTAAGGGTACATGGGATGGAAGCGATTACTGGTTTATCCCTGATAGCATCCATTCCCCCAAAAACCATAGCTGCCATCTCAATACACTGTTTTGACTTTTCATAGCCATATACACTGCCCATTAATGGTTTATCACTATACTTCAACGTATTGTAAACCATAACCTTTGCGCGGATATCTACATCGACATCACAAGGCTCGCAGGAAATGTGACTCTGAATATCAATATTCTTAAGAACATCACATATCTTAACGATATTTTTAAAGTCTTCCAGAGTACCGCTGCGCCTGCCATGATCCAGATCCCGGACAAACGGAGATCCATAAGGTCCCACATAAGCCGTGTTTTCTGTACTAATCTCAACATTCTTCTTAGGGTTTCTTGCGTACATGGTAAAGGATGAAGGGACATTTTTAAGTTCTCTTTCCACCAGCTGTCTCGGAAAGTAAACCAAATCTCCATCAACCTTGGCGCCTGCCCTGGCGAAAATTTCTTTTGCCGGCTGATAGGTAAAAACAATTCCTACATTCTCCATGATTCTCAGCGAATTTTCGTGAATCATATGGATCTCATCTTGTGATAACAATTGATATCTTTGCATTCTAATACCTCCCTGGTTTTCAAAGATGGAGTATTCAGACCTTATCTGAATCGATTTAGTTATCATGATAACCTGATATTATCTTATCTTTTTCGCATTGTCAATATATTTTCCGTGATTTTGTATGTAAAATCATTATATTATATATATTTTTATGCACTTTAACTATATTCTAATTGACAAAAGCAATTTTCACATGATAATATCTGGTTATCACGATAACTTTATTCAGAAACTATATAACCAATAACTAATATTGTTTAATGAATGGAGGAAATATGAAAAGAAAGGATAAGCATTTTTTCAAAAAGGGCGTGGTTGACATGCCAGTTTTACTCATCGCTGTAATCATCACACTAACTACTGTCATGATCTCCATTGTTTTTTCTAACACCATATCTGTATGGCTGGAATCAGCCTTTCATTACTTGTCCAGCAAATTGGGGATTGCTTTTATCTGGTTTTCCATTCTGGTAATAGTATTCTGTCTTTATGTAGCATTCAGCAAATATGGAAGCATACGCATGGGAGAAGATGCCGATCGGCCTCAATACTCAAATATCAGCTGGTTTTCCATGATATTTGCAGCGGGCATGGGGATAGGCCTTGTCTTTTGGAGCGTCGCTGAGCCCTTACAACACTTCTTAACTCCTCCTAAGTCAGAGCCATATACTTCGGAGGCCATTATAGAATCCCTAAAATATACTTTTTTCCATTGGGGAATCCATCCCTGGATTCTATATCTCTCTGTTGCCCTACCTATGGGTTACTCTCAATTCCGTAAAAAGAAACCCATGCTTGTCAGTTCTACATTTGGTCCTTTCTTGGATAACAGTCCACTAAAAACACCTATTTCTAAAGGCATTGATGCATTTACTATTGTGTTGGTGCTGATTGGTGCTGCAACTTCTTTTGGTCTTGGAAGTATACAGATTTCAAACGGTCTGGAATATCTCTTTGACTTTTCAGCGGGGAAAGAAACCCCTGTATTAATCATATTTATCTTTGCCGTTTTGTTTATTATCTCTTCTTCTGCAGGGATTGATAAGGGAATGAAGAGGCTGAGCAACGCTAATACCGTTATCTTTTTTCTTGTGCTGATATTCGTGTTGTTCACAGGACCGACTCTTAGTTTAATCAAAACTACAACAGAATCCATCGGCGCATATATTCACGAGCTCATACCTATGAGTTTTTTCATGGATGCAGGCGGTGCAGTTGCCAATCACACGGGAGAGAACTGGATTGAAAACTGGACGATATTCTACTGGGCCTGGTGGATTACCTGGACTCCTTTCGTAGGAAGCTTTATCGCTCAAATTTCAAAGGGGAGAACCCTGAGGGAATTCGTGCTGGCAGTTTTATCTATTCCGGCTCTCCTTAGCTTCATCTGGTTTGGAGTCCTTGGGGGAACAGCCCTTCATACCGAAATGGCAAATCCGGGAACCCTTACGGTAAATGGAGCCGTTGATACCAACACCTCCGTCTTTATGATGCTGTCCACCCTGCCTCTGTCAAAAATTATTTCTCTTTTGGTAATGGCTTCCTTGACGATTTTTTTCCTGACATCAGCAGATGCCGGTGTGCAGGTCGTCTCTGTGATGGTTTCATTTGGCAAAGATACTACCAATAAAGGAATTAAGATACTATGGGGGATTATTCTCGCTCTTCTTGCCATCATGTTTGTGGTGGCCGGAGGTTTATCGGCTGTACAATCACTATCTTTTATTTTTAGCTTTCCATATATGATTATTATCTGTTTCATGCTGGCAGGATTTTATAAGCAATTAAAAAAAGGTGAAAATAATTAATAAAAGGAGGCCTTCCGATGAAAAAGAAACGAAATATTGTTTTGATAATTTTAAGTATGATCGCAGGAATCGCTTATCTTACACCGCTCCTTCGCTTTTCTTTCTATGATCAGATGGTAGCCGCCCTCAATATCACAGATATTCAACTTGGGGATATAGCGGCGGTATATGGCATCTTTAATGTGATTTCATATGTGCCCAGCGGTTTACTGGCAGAGAAATTCAACACGAAGAAGCTGCTGATCA
>DVNN01000212.1 GCA_018714325.1 Candidatus Pelethocola excrementipullorum | reverse complement strand
CATCCCCGCTGTTCCTGTCTCTTTCGTAATATCCTCATTGTAGCATACATTAAGAGTGGCCGCAATAAACACATTCCACATAAGACACCATACCATAGGGACTTCAGGGTATATATGCATCTAATTTCCGCTTCTTATTACTTATCGTATTCACATACTTCAACACAATTTTCCAGGAGCCCTTCCCCGCCCAATATAGCAGAGCACCTAATCCTAAGGTTGCAGGAAGTTGTAAAAGCGGGTGCAGGGAATAACTACCTATTTTGAAAGAAACAAAAGGAACGTCAATCCCTATTAAATATCCCCCTGCTTTTATAAGCCCCGCTATTGGAGCTATGATCCCACAAAACATAAATCCACCTGCCATCACCGTAAATATAGGAAGCACAAACATCCCACTTAGACCGGTAGTACCATAAAAAGCCAGGACTGCACGCATCTTGCTCCACTTAAAAGAGGAGTCATTACATATCATATTCCCCAGATATTCCTTGGCTAATTCCTTAGGATCTCCCAGTTTTTCTATAATCTCCTCGGGGCTTAACCCATCTTGTTTTCCCAGTTCAATTATGTAACTTTTTATTTCCTTGATAATATCAACCCGTTCAGATATTGGAAGGGGTTTTAAATTCTTCTCTATAACGCTCAGATAGTTTTCTAATAAATTATCCATGACTATTCTCCTTTTAATATTGTAATTGCATTCACCAGATTCTCCCATTCATTGGACATACATTCCAAGTACACGCTGCCCTTCTCTGTAATGGTATAATATTTTCTGGGGGGAAGCCCCTCTGTGCTCTCCTGCCAGAAGGAAGTCAGATATTCTTCCTTGAGCAGCCGCCTTAATAGCGGATATATGGTACTCTCCTTCGCCGTGATAATCGGATATTTGCTTAATTCCTCTATGATCTCATATCCGTAATACGATCTATGTTTAATCAGCAGTAAGATACAGTATTCGAGAGTTCCTCTTTTTATCTGCGATTTCCAATCATCAATGTTCATACCCTGTCTCCTCGATGTACATCGTACCACACAGTATATCGAGTGTCAATATTTTTTATCTACAAAATGCGACACTTTTCTTGGTAAAACTCACTATAAATTTAGTCTACTCCCTTGTAATTAATGAAAATATTGGATATAATGAGAACAAGTACTTAGATTCTGAATCTATATTTGGTTTAAATCTTTTACTAAACAACTCTTAAATTAAATCATAAAATTCATTTATTAAGGAGGAATTAGAATGCAAGATCACAAATTTTATCTTTGTAAACGTTGTGGAAACATAGTAGGCTTAATACATAAAGGGGGCGGCACACTGGTTTGCTGCGGAGAAGATATGACAGAGTTAGTTCCTAACACAACAGACGCTGCAACTGAAAAGCATGTTCCCGATATCACTGTTAATGGTAATGAAGTCGTTATCAAAATCGGTTCAACCGCCCATCCTATGACAGAAGAACATTATATTACCTGGGTATATATCCAGACCGAAAAGGGCGGACAGCGTAAGGTTCTTACACCGCAAGATCAGCCAACCGTAACCTTTGCTCTGACAGATGATGACAAACTGGTAAGTGCTTATGCTTATTGTAATCTTCATGGATTATGGAAAGCAGAATATAAATAAAGACAGGAGGTATAATAGTCCATGCTTGAACGCGAAGTGGCAAAACAATTAATAGAGCAAGTAAATAAGGAATTCTATTCCGCATATTTATATCTGGATATCGCCAATTATTATGCAGATCAGGGTCTGGAAGGCTTTGAAAACTGGTTTATGATACAGGCTCAGGAGGAACGAGATCACGCTTTGTTGTTCCGCCAATACCTTTTGAATAATGGTGAATCGGTTTCATTTTCAGAGATTGCGGCTCCATCACAGAAGTTTGATTCCTATCGTGATCCTCTGGCTGCCGTATTGGAACACGAACAATATATAACTTCACAGATCAATGAGATCTATAAAACTGCATCTTCTAACAATGATTTCCGTACCATCCAGTTTCTTGACTGGTTTATAAAGGAACAGGGCGAAGAAGAAAAGAGTGCAGATGACAATATCAAAAAATATGATTTGTTCGCAGGCGATTCCAAGGGATTGTTTATGCTGGATAATGAGATGAAGAGTCGTGCATACGCCGCTCCATCGTTGGTATTGTAATATGAAGTAATTAGCTAACCGAAGTGGAATTATTCGTTCCACTTCGGTTTTTTCTTATCTTTCTATCTATTCACACGGAACCGATACATGTTCCAGGAAGATTTCCGAATCACCGTATTCATGTATCCATCTTCATAGATTTTAGTGCTTTTTTCTACCGGTATTACCGCATCTGGCTGTTGTGCCGTATTCACTGCCTTATAATCATATCCTTCTATGGCAATATTGCAGATACAGGATTCAATATCCAAGGTTCTAAGATCGCAGGCAACCTCAAGATCCTCCTCCATACTCCTATTCAAGACGAACAAAGTAAGTGTCCGCTCTTCCTCTGAGTATACTGCAACAGAATCCAACATGGTAACATCTGTATATTCTCTGCAGTCGTATTTGGGACAATCCAGATTTACCTTCAAAGCCTCTCCCCGCCCATATACCGACGTGTAATAATATGGATAATAGATGGCCTGCTTCCATGACTTACCACCGGTTTCCGTCATGATAGGAGCAATCACATTCACGAGCTGGGCCAGACAAGCCATCCTTACACGATCTGAATTCTTCAATAGCGATATCAGCAGTCCTCCGACCAGCAGTGCATCCTCAAAATTATAAACATCTTCTAATCTTGGAGGCGCCTGCAGCCAATGCTCTATCTCCTTATCACTTTCTTTTGTATGATACCAGACATTCCATTCATCAAAGGAGAGGTTGATCTGTTTTTTCGAACGTTTCTTAGCCTTTACGTAATCACAGATTGCTACCACCGACCTGATGAAGTCATCCATCAGCACGCCACCCGAGAGGAAAGAAGCGGTATCATCCTCGAAGTTCGCCCAATAATTATGTAAGGAGATATAGTCCACCTCATCATAGGTCTCTGTCAAGACGGTGGCTTCCCAATCTGCAAATGTGGGCATGACCATCTTGGAACTTCCACAAGCTACCAGCTCGATGGATGGATCCACCCATTTCATCATCTTTGCGGTTTCATTGGCCAGACGTCCATATTCATAGGCTGTCTTCTGCCCCATCTGCCAGGGGCCATCCATCTCATTTCCAAGACACCAGGTTTTGATATTGTATGGCTCTTTTTTCCCATGGCTCTTTCTTAAATCACTCCAATAGCTGCCCTCTTTATGATTGGCATATTCCACAAGATTTCTGGCGGCATCGACTCCTCTTGTTCCCAGATTGACGGCCAGCATCATCTCCGAATCAACCTCATCCAGCCAGTTTTGGAACTCCTGCATTCCCACTTCATTGGTCTCGGTAGTAAACCAGGCCAGATCTAATCTTTTCGGCCTGTTTTGCTTTGGCCCCACACTATCTTCCCAGTTAAATCCTGAGACAAAATTTCCTCCTGGATACCTTACAATCGGAACTTTTAACTCTTTTACAAGTTCTATGACATCTTTTCGAAAACCAGCCTCATCTGCCAGAGGATGTCCCGGCTCATAGATTCCGTCATACACGGCCCGTCCTAAGTGTTCGATAAAAGATCCATAGATTCTGTTATCAATCTGTGATATATGATTCAACCTGTCCACAATCATTTTTGCTTGTTTCATACGTTATACTTTCCTTTCTCTTCGCTGAAATACCAGCGCCCTGAGGCGCCCTGTACTCAAAAACCTCTTGCCATACCTTTTTGACCTATCCCTTAATTCCCGTCATCGCAATTCCCTGGATAATCTGCTTTTGGAAGACTAGAAATGCGATGATTGCAGGTACTGACGCCACAACGCTGGCAGTCATGGGCAAGGTGAACTCTGAAAGATTCGCCCCCTGAAATTGAGGGATTCCCACTGGAAGTGTCATCATTTTCTCTGAAGTGATGGACAAAAAGGGCCATAGGAAATTGTTCCAGGAGTTGGTGAATGTAAAGATTCCAACGGCCGCCATGGATGACTTGGAAACCGGAAAGCAGATCTTCCACCACCGCTGAAAGGCATTCGCCCCATCCAAAACTCCCGCCTCAATCAACTCACCCGGGATTCCATCATAACAACGTTTCATGATTAATACGCCGATGGGGGCCGCCAGACTCGGACACATCAGCCCGATGTAACTGTTTAGCAGACCAATGTCCGCCATCTCCTGGTACAAAGGGATGATGATGGATTCAATGGGGACCATCATTCCCGCGGTGATTATGATAAATATGAGGTTCTGCCCCTTAAACTTCAACTTTGAAATCGCATAAGCCGCCATGGACGTCAATACTAATGTTCCGAATGTGACTACCACAGCCACCAACGCACTGTTGAAAATCCATGTTAAAATTGGTGCTTTCTCCGCCACCAAACTATAGTTTTCAAGAGTAAAGACACCTTCAAAAACCTTTGATAAGATACTGACCGGGGTTCCATATGGTTTTAAAGAGGACACAAACATCCAAACCACTGGAAAAAGCCACAATAATGCCACAAGGTATACAACTACATATAGAATCACTCTCCCCGGGGTCAGTTTCTTTTTTGCCTTCGTTTTCATCGTTTATCCCCCTTACTTCTCTTTCTTTCCCAGCACTTTATTCTGCAGCATAGTGACTGCGAACACCACCAGGAAAAATGCTACGGACATAGTAGCTGCCTGTCCCATCCGTCTGTTGGTAAAGCCGGTTTCGTATATATAATGGACAATGGTTCTTGTATGAGTTCCAGGTCCCCCTCCGGCCATCAGATAGGTTTGTCCGAAGAGTTTAAAGGATGCGATGGTCTGCAACATGACCACCAATGCAATGGTATCTTTCAGCATAGGAACCGTGACAGAGAACAGCGTCTGCCTTGCATTGGCACCATCAATCTTGGCCGCTTCATAGATATCCGCGGGGATATCCTGAAGTCCTGCAAGGAAGAGAATCATGTTAAATCCCACAGTCCACCAGACGGTGGTAATCAAAATAGCGAGCCAGACCAGCCACTTTGTATTCAGCCAGTACATCTCTCCGATGCCAAGCTTGTTCGTGATTTGAGTCACAAGTCCGGTATATGGCTGGAAGATAAATATCCAAAGGCCGGTGACCACCGACATGGATAACACATATGGAGAGAACAGGCAGGCACGGATGAACGTGGTTCCCTTTAATTTGGAATTAATAAACATTGCAAATATGAATCCAACCAGAACAATGGTCGGTGTGGAAATCAAAACAAAGAATAAGGTATTGAAGATCGCCTGCCAGAATCCCTTGTCCTGTACCATCTCTACATAGTTTTTAATTCCGTTAAATACTGATTTGCCTCCCAGTGTTGCGTTAAACAAACTCAGATGCATACCCTTCAGTATTGGATAAAACAAAAAGCCGAAAAAGAATAGTAGAAAAGGAATCAGGAAACACCATGCAGCTAAATTATTCTTTAATGTCTGCTTCATCCCCGCTCTTTTTTTTGTGACATTCATCAGATATACCTCCTGATCTTAGTTAAAAACCGGATTTTTTTGTTTTTTAGGCTGCGGCGGATTTCTCTGCCACAGCCTGGTTTTCTATTCGTTATATGAATCCAGAATATCCTGGAACTGATCCTGCATATGCTGCATCGTCGTTTCGACATCCTGCTCCCCGGCAATCATGGCAGCCAGCTCACGATAGGACATCTCTGTCAACCCTGCAACCCCACATATCTGAGGATAGAACCTTGCATATTCTGCGGATTTGGCATAATTGGAACGATAGGGCAAGGCTTTGAATGTATCGGACTCCAAAACTGCTGTTTTACTTGGAATATGACCCGACTCCGCCCACATGTCCGCATTATCTGTAATCCATTTCATAAATTCCATACCTGCGGCCTTTTCCTCTTCGGTCAATTTTGCATTCTTGGGAACCACGAGGGTATGGGAATCCGCATAAACCGTCTGATTAGGTCCAACCTGGGGGAATGGCATGGATACAAAATTCAGGCCTTCTGTCCCTTCGAAAGTTGGGATTGCCCAGTCTCCGTTGATGGTGGCAGCGGCAACCCTTCCGGTAAACAGCTCCGCTCCATTTTTCTGGTTCTTCGGCCAGATTTCTTCGTCCACCATACGCATCATGACTTCAAGAGCCTTTTTATTCTCCTCGGTATCCAAAGTTGCTTTCTTACCTTCTGTATCGCAGATATCTCCGCCATATTGGGTCAGCAGCGTATACCAGAGATACATGGGAAGCCCATTGGATGAAGTTCCTGACAGCGGCATCTTTCCACTTTCTTCCTTGACCTTGCTAAAATACTCGAAAAATTCTTCTTCACCTGCCGGAACATTCACCGTTTCATCGCTTTCCAGCAAATCCATTTCCTTAAAATCGTCGGTGTTGAAATGCATCAACAAAAGATGGGTATCCATGGGCATGCAGTAATGGGTTCCGTCCACCATAGAAGACTGCTGAAGGTTCTCGGTAAATCCTTTCCAGTCAACCTCTGCCGCCGTTGCCAGATCATCCAATGGTTCCAGAAGATCATCTGTTACATACTCTTTCACTCTGGTGATATGATTAACTGCAACCGTCGGAGCCGAATCAGATGTCATCGCCGCCAGAAGCTTCGTGTAGTATTCCTCTGACTTGAATATCATGAATTCCACTTCTGTAGTGGTACTCTGTTCATTAAACTTGTCCACCATAGCGGTCATGATATCTCCATCTCCGCCAGAGAATGGTGCCCAGAATGTTATCTTAGTCTTTCCCGCCTCTGATGTCCCTGCTGCACTGCTTCCGGATGAGCCCAAAGAGCTTTTCGCTTTTTCTCCGTCACTTCCGCATGCCCCCAGTGTGAAAGCCATACTACCTGCTAAAATCAACGCCGTCATTTTTTTCAACAAACTGTTCTTTCTCATGTTCCTTCCTCCTCAATAGTTTCGCCGCCCCCATGGCAAGCTGTAACCGCTGTTTCCTTTGATGAACTAAGAATAGCATGGTTTTAATCTCCCGTAAATTTGACAATTCTAAGAAATGTGTCATTACTTAAACTAAAGTGTCCCAGACAGATAAGAGCATCTCCAGCGCTTTATACCGCCTTACGATGCTCTCAGACACTCTTCCAATTCTGTGGATTCTTACTCATTCACCATCGTTCTGACATATTCTCCGGGACTGACACCTGTGAATTTTTTGAATACCTTGGTAAAATACCGTACGTCGGAAAATCCACATTCCTCCGCGACTTCATAGCTTTTCAATTTCCCTGTTTTCAGCAATTTCTTTGCGGCATCAATTCTAATCTGGGCACGGTAGGTTGTATATTTGACCCCCAGCTCTTTCATAAACAGGCCGCTTAAGTATTCCGGCGTCACATCCATCCGCTCGGCCATCTCCTCCAGAGTCAATTCATTTTTATATTCTTTCTCCAGAATCTTCAACACCTTATTCACGATTGGATGATTACCGGTTTTTAGATTTCGTGTGTACTTTTCATACTGCCGGATGACATTCATCAGCATCTGTGTATAATTCTCCACAAACAAGCTATTTCCCACCCATTCCAAGATATTCAGGTTACTGATATTCTCATAAAGCCCATAACTGGCTCTTCGTATCGCATAGAGAACCGCCGCTGTAAGGCAAATCATCGACTCACGAATATCCTTATACGCATATACTTCCTTCTCCACGTACTTTCTGAACTCCTGCAACCTCCCTTCGATTTCATCGATCTGGCCTGAATTAATATCATTGATGATCAGATGTTCAAGATCCGATGGATACTGAAATCTTTGGGGTTTCAGTTCCTTAATTCTCTCCCCTGTGATTAAAGCTGCCTGTTTCAACGAAAGATTCCAGTTTGTCATATCCAGTATCTTCTCCCTTGCCTCCTTGAGTTCACAGACATTCTCCACCTGCATGGCGGCAAATATCACATAAGCATTTACTTCCTCCCGGCAATACCCCACCGTCTCATCCAATACCTCTGTCATATGTTTGGCAGCTTCCGGGAAAAAGATATAGTTTTCCTTACTCCCATTGCTTCGGCAGCTGTAAAATTCCCTGTCCTCAAATTCTTCTTCCAGTCTGGTTATCATCTTCTGGAAATCCTGATCTACGATTCGATTCTCTCCCCTGATCAGCAACAGATAAGGTGTGGTTTTCCCCTTAAGTCTTTTGAGCAATTCCAGTTCCATCTTGGATTCCATAAACCCAGGCATGAAAAATGCCCGTTCCAGCAACTGATCCATCCCCATATCCCCAGGGTGAATCTTCTGTTCCTCCTCCACGATGGCATCTCTCACCTTTTTCAGAGACTCTTCCAGAATTTCTTTGGTAATTGGTTTTAACAAATAATCCATGCTTCCAAGAGTTATGGCTTCTCTGGCATACTGGAATTCCGCATATCCGCTTAGTATGATATATCTTCCCTGATACTTCCGCTCATTTAGTATCTTAATCATCTCCAGCCCCGTCATCCCATTCATCTGTATATCTGTTATGACGATATCCGGTCTTTTCTCAAGGATTAGTTCAATCCCTTCTTCACCACTTCTGGCCTTCCCTGCCACATCAAATCCAAATCCAATTTCCTCAATCAGGTTCGTGATTCCATTTAGTGTCTTAATCTCATCTTCAACAACCAGTATTTTCATTTCCATCCCCCATCTCCTTTGACTTACACCATTTCGGTATGATTGTTTCAATAATCGTACCTCCACGCTCACCGGATTTCACATGTATCTTATAATCATCCCCATAGTACAGATCCAGCCTTGCCAACACATTCGATACACCAATGGAACTGGTCCGATTGTCTCTTGTCACAAAGACACCCTCGATCTGTTCTTCTGTCATTCCCTGACCATTGTCATCGATGATAAAACTCAGATGGTTCTGGTCATATTCACGTATGGTGATTTGAATGAGCCCACCATACTCAATATCCCCAATTCCATGAATCACTGCATTTTCAACAAATGGCTGGAAAATCATCTTATGGATCTGATATTTCTTTACGGATTCCTGACATTCGATATTGTACTCAAAGCTATCCATAAAACGGACTTTCTGCAGGAAAAGGTACTGTTCCAGATAGACTAATTCCTCTTCTATCAGAACCACCTTATTGCTTTTCTGGATCTGATACCTCAGAATCTGTCCGAATTTACTCAGCATATTACTGATTTCTTTTTCATCGTTCTCTATCGCAAGCCAGTTGATGGAATCCAGTGTGTTATAGATAAAATGAGGATTGATCTGGGCCTCTAATGCCCGTATCTCTGCTTCCCTTTGTTTTTCACCGGACTCTTTGATCACCCGCACCTGATCATTTACCGTATTCATCATAATATTAAAGTGGATGGCTATCTGGCTGATTTCATTCTTCTCTCCCTGAGGGATACCCACTTTGGCGCTAAGCTTCCCACGCTGCACTTTATTCATGGTATCCACGATGTCGGTTATGTACTTCGACATCTTCTTAGAAACATAGAATACGATAAAAAGAACTACAACCCCCAGGAGCAGGGAGATGATAAGAATCAGATTCTGAACTTCATATAGACGATGATAGATATAGTCTTTACTCAATACGCTGACAAGCCGCCATCCGGTGTCTGTGATTGTTTCCCTGATAACCAGATAATCTTCCAGTGGAAAATCCTCCTGGTATGTTTCCAGATTCTTTCCGATATAACTCTTATTGGGATGAGAGATAATGGTTCCCGCCTGGTCTGTCATCATCACAGAATTGATTTGACTGCCCTTATTAATCACCGCATCCTGACAGATATTATGTAAAACCTCTTCATCGATACTGATGATTCCCACTCCTATTTGCCTGGTGGTGTACCACTCCATAATCTGCTTCCCATAGGAATACACATAATTTTTCCTTGTGCCATTGGTATCATAATAGGCGGTGGGCACCCACTTTCCCTTCAATCCTTGATTGTCCTCAAAGATACAGCTCTTGAAATAGTCCTCATGTAGCTGGGCAGTTTCAGGATTCAAAAGTTCAACCTTTTGACGGTCATAGGTATATGTGGAACCATTCTTTGTCCTTACGCACACACTTCTAACCTCCGAACGATAAGCCATAAACTCCTTCATAATCTGTTCCAGATCCGACTTAATCTTCCACTCATCTCCCTGTTCGATATCGTCTAACGCTTCCACTGTCAGAATAAAATCAGGATCCCGGAACATCTCGTCGATCCCATTTTTATACATCTGTAGGGAGGATTCGGTACTAAGTGCCGTCTGTTTTAATGCTATTTGATAAGATTCTTCAATCTTTTCTTTCATGACCTCCTTCAGATAATTGCTTCCAATTCCCTCCACGATAAAAAGCTGCAAAAGAAAGACTCCCATAAATACCAGGGTCAATTGCTTGGCAAAAGTCTGTCTTTTCCATAGGCGTAGTACTTTGTTCATCTCTCTTACCCCTCATCCTTTGTATACTTTTTGTATAATAGTTGCAAATTTCCTTAATTTTTCGTCATTTTGACACTCAAATTTAAATCCAATATTATCAGATAAATATTTTTTTATCAACACTAACATTTTTAAAATAATTAAGGCCATAAAACGCTTTTCTTATCCATTCCCGAGTGCTATGATTAAGAGTGGACGATGTTATCGCCACTCCATATATCGAGAAAGGACTGATCTTTTGAATACCAAAACCACCCACAAGCCCCTGGAGAGCACGAAACTAATTCAACTGAAAACCATCCTGAAAAGTGTTCTCGTAGGCTGTCTGGCAGGGGTTATTATTACCCTTTACCGCCTGGCACTCACAGAAGCGGAATCGGCTGCCACCTCCTTTTATGATTACATACGCTCCCATCTTTTCCTCCTTCCACTGACTATTATCACTCTGGCTGTGGCAGGATATTTTATTGGAGCCTTAAAGGATAAGTATAAGATGATCGGTGGAAGTGGAATCCCTCAGGTGAAGGGCTTAATCATGGGTTATTTTAAGCAATCCTGGCTTGGCACTTTCCTGGCCAAATTCATTGGAGGGGTCATCTGCGTAACCGCCGGTCTCTCCCTTGGAAGAGAAGGACCTTCTATCCAGTTGGGGGCCTGTGTCGCTCAGGGAGTGAGCCATAAAGTATCACAATCCCCCACGGAACGTAAGATACTAATCGCAAGCGGCGCAAGTGCAGGCCTGGCCGCGGCATTTAATGCGCCTCTGGCAGGAACCATGTTTGTTCTGGAGGAAATTTTTAAGTACTACTCCCCCATCATCCTCTTGTCCACGATGATGTCAGCCATTATGGCGGACTTTATCTCTAAAAGCATCTTCGGTCTGAACCCTGTCTTTGACTTTCAGATTACAGAACGCTTTTCCCTTCGGGAGTACTGGATTCTCATAATAATCGGCATCGTGGTGGGACTATTCGGGGTCTTTTATAACTACTTTTTAAAGAAAATACAAGTATTCTACTCCAAGATCACTTTTTTAAAGGGCAGAGCGAAGCCCATACTCCCCTTCCTAATGGCCGGTGTGCTGGGATTAGTTTTCCCTATTGTTCTCGGCGGAGGGCACAGTATTGTTGGGGAGTTATCCCCTGACTCTGCCGTCACATATTTATTTTTGGTTTTAGGGGTGAAATTCCTTTTTTCCATGTTCAGTTTTGGCTCCGGTGCCCCAGGTGGAATATTCTTTCCACTCCTTGTTATGGGAGCCACTGTGGGCGCCATCCTTGGGAATCTGTCCATAAGTTATCTTGGCATAGACGCCGGTTTGTTTCAAAACTTCATGGTACTGTCCATGGTCGGATTCTTTACCGCCATTGTAAGGGCTCCCATTACAGGAATCATCTTATTACTGGAGATGACCGGGTCTTTTAGCAACCTGCTTTCCATGTCAGTGGTAGCCATTACAGCCTATATCGTGGCAGAACTTTTAAAATGCCTGCCCATCTATGATTATTTACTGGAGAATTTACTGAACGAAGGTTCTGTTGATAAGATTGGAGAAGATGACAACGATAGAGTCTTGATTCAGACGATTGTACACCATGGTGCCTATGGAGAAAATAAGAGTATAAAAGAAATCCGGCTGCCTAAGGGCTGCTTGCTGGTTGGAATAAAAAGAGGCGAAACCGACCTTATTCCAAATGGTGATACCATAATTCATGCAAATGATACGTTAATGCTTCTTGTACACGCCTATACCGAAGGCGAAATACGCCAAAGAGTGGAAGAAATGATGCAATACACCTAAGACCTAGGGGGTAATTCCAATCTTGGAATTACCCCCTATCTTTACAAAGCTCTTTGTTATTTTATTGAGTAAAAGTCTGGCTGTCGTGCCTAATTTTCATAATACGAATCGCCATATACGGCTTTCCAGGTAGATAAATCTTAAATTTTCCTCGATAAACTCCAGCCTTATTTATAGTCATATCCCATGTATCGATGACCTCTGCCTCATACTCTGTTTCATTATCAAAATAAAACTCTCTGAATGACGGCTGCATAAAGCTGTAATAATAAAGATAATACCCATTCTCACTACTATCTTCTGGTACTGCACAAACCTCATCCCAGGCACATTTATCATAAGGGGCAAGTCCATTTCCTGGTGTTTCCTTCCATATATTACTTAAAAAGGCAAATCTTTTATGGCTTTCCCCGTATAACTTACCTCCATGAGACCACCAAAGAATATTGGACGAATTCATAAATGTCTCACCGTGTCCTGGGTATCCACCTCTGCAGACTGCTTCCCAAAAACGTCTCAACATCTCTGTTCCACTAATATTTCCCCACCCGTGCTGTATATTTCCTTCATATGCGATTTCATCCAGAACAACAGGTTTCTTATACCTCACCCTCCATTCATTAACAAACTCTGATGTTTTATACAAATCTTGTCTTTGTATACTACAATGCGTAATCCATGGACGATGATAATCATAAAAAGGAATACAATTATGTATGGATCGTAAGTGGTTGTACGGATCATAATCACATATTATTTTTGCGTATCGCTCCCAATCACTTACAGCTTTATGTTCAAATAAATCGTACTCATTTGCCAGTGACCACCATATATTCCTATAAGCACTAAAGCGAGATATCACATATTTCCAATACAACTCATCTTCATCCGGTTCCATACAGGAAAATCCCCACCTGTCATATGGATGCATGATAATCAGATCAGCTTCAATTCCGATATCTTGCAATGCAAGAATACATTTCTCTATCTGTTGAAAATGTTCCACATGAAACCTTTTTAAATTCCAATTATTTCCCTCTGTTTTTCCAGTGTATTCACCAAAGTTTTCCTTATTCAGCACACTGGAATCCATAGGCGTCCCTTCATAAGGATAAGAACGAGGTTCCCCTAAATTATAATCATAATGCTTCGGAAAAACACAGAAACGTATTTTATTAAAAGCACTTTCACGCAATGTCTCTAACGTTTCCTCAATCATTTTATCTGATTGTAAATTCCATACATAACAAGTGGTTCCCAGAGGATAGTATGCGGTACCATCTTCATACATAAAATGATAAGTATTTACGACTCTGACAGGGCCATGATTATCTTCAGATGGAGCTGTCACCTCAAAACAGCCAGATTTTTTCTCACTAATAGCGTTCCCGGATATTTCAAAAGAGTACGTTCCTTCAAAGGATGGCATAAACCGAATCTTATAGACCCCATTTCCATCATAAAATCCTTCCACCTCTATAGTTTCGTTTTTTCCCTTAAACGTTCCACAGATAGTATAATCTGTAAACGGATTACCTTCCTCAGCCCCATTAACTTCCACTTGAAACACATCCCACTTTTCAACCTTTTTACCGTATCTAAAATCCACTATTTTTTCTCCTTATAGCTACTGTACTATTTTATTTACCATATCATTAGCTTTTGATCGCTCCGGCCATACCTTCCACAAAGTATCTTTGAAAAATTAGATATACAATTAAAACTGGAATAACTGATATTAATACACCAGCACATAAATACCCATAATCTGTACCGTGTTCCCCTACAAAGGTCATAATGCCTACAGGTACCGTTTTCATTGAATTATCATTTATAATTACACTTGCCAATAGGTATTCATTCCATGTTGATAAAAAATCTGTAATAACCAGTGTGGCTATTGCCGGTTTCGCAACCGGAAGTATAATCCTGTAAAATAACTGCCATTTATTACACCCATCTATATATGCTGCCTCATCAATATCTTTAGGGATTCCATTAAAAAAACCTCTCAAAATTAATATACCAAATGAAATGCCAAATCCTATGTAAACATAAAAAAGTCCAAAATACGTATTTAAGAGCCCTAACTTACTATAAATAACATTAATTGGTACTAAAGCAGTCTGCAAAGGAAGCATCATTCCTACTAAGAAAAAGATAAAAATCCCTGTTTTGTGCCTGACCTTTAACCTTGTTAGTGCAAAAGCGGCAAGAGCCTCAACGAAAATTCCTAAAGGAACCTTCAGACAAGATACAACAAGGTCATTTTTCATGTATCGAAACAGATTTCCCTTGGTTATTGCATTGAAAAAGTTATCCCAGGCAATAGTCTCTGGTAAACTAAAGAGACTTATGCCAGTATAAAAATCTGACTTACTTTTAATAGATGTTGCAATTAAGGTAAATATTGGTACAATCCATATAATCGCCAGGAAAATCAGTATCATATATAAAATTACTTTTTTTAAGATTTTTTTCGCTTTTCCATCCATTTTAATCCTCCTGGTCAATTTTCTTTTGCAGTGAATAATACATATGGAATAATAACCACCATCATCATAACAACCATAACACAAGCTATGGCTGTACCATATCCCACATTATTATATTGGAAAACTTGTGAATACATGTATGTCGAAATCATTTGTGTGGAATCACCTGGACCGCCTCCGGTAAGTCCCTGCACAACATCAAATACTTTCATAGCCGCTACAATCAGTGTAGCGATTACAATCACAAAAGTATCCTTCAGCAAAGGAATTGTAACCATAAAGAATTTTTTAACTCCATTTGCACCATCAATAGTGGCCGCTTCCAAAACATCAGATGAAATAGCCTGAAGCCCAGCCAAAAAAAGTATCATGGGTTGCCCGATAGCCTGCCACAAAGCCGCCATAAAAACTGCATACAAACTGGCATTAGGATCTGAAATCCACGATTGTGTATAGTTTAAGCCAATTAAATCAAAAAATTCATTGATGAAACCCATAGCAGGATTATAAATCCATCTCCATATAATAGCTACGGCAATTGGCGCAATTACACAAGGAAAATAAAAGAACCCCCTAAAAAATGTTCTTCCTGCAAACTTTTTATTTAGAATTACAGCAAAAGCCAAGGATACTGTCATAGTTATGAATATAGTCAAAATAATCCAAATAAGATTATTAACTATCGCCGTATGAAATGTTTTATCTCCGCTAAATAAATTTTTGTAATTTTGTAAACCAATAAAAACTTTGTCTCCAATACCATTCCATTTATAGAAACTAATAAAAAGGGAATAGAATATAGGTGCTACAATAACAGAAATATAAATAATACCGGCTGGAAGTAAAAACAGCCATGCCGCTTTATCTGTTTTTCCATATGTTTTTTTCTTATTCTTCACTGGCCCTCTCCTGTTTCATCATATTTGTAAAGGAAAGCGGGCATAAATGCCCGCTCTTCCTTGCCAATTATTTGTTGATATAAGATTCTATTGCTGTCTGTATATCTTCCCCTGCATCTTTGGGCTCCATTTGTCCATTGGCAATAGCATCCTGGCAGTTAAAAAGCACATCCGCCACTTCAGTTGGGAACGCCTGATCGGTAATGGTAAAAGTTCCATTTTCTTCTCCCTGTTTAATTAAGTTTTCTACATTCGGCTGACCCTGTGGCATTGGCGAATCTTTTGTAGGCATTGGAAGACCATAATTTTCAGCATATTCAAGAACATGACTAAAATAATAATCAATAAATTCAATACATGCATTTAACTCTTCCTCAGTATTATTAGCATTAAATTGAATCATATCAGCAAAAGAAGAAAGTCTGTTTGTTTCCCCTGCTGGAAAAGCGAATGCTCCATATTGCTCCATATCCAGACCATTTTTGACTATATTAGAGTCCTGCCATTGTCCTTCAATAGTCATTGCACATTCTCCATTTGAAAGAGGCATCAGTGTATCATTGGCATCCAATGTCAAGAATCCTTCTGGAAAGTATCCTTTATCCACCCATTCTTTATATTTTTCAAATGCCTGTGTCACTTCTTCATTATTGTAGCTTTCGTTAAACAAATTCATTTCATCATGCTTTTTTGAACCGGCATAATGCTCAATTAAGAGCTCTACATAACGCATCGTATGCCACCCATTTAAACCTCCTGCATACATAGGCGTAATTCCATTATCTTTCAGTGTTTCACAAACAGCTTCAAATTCTTCGAATGTAGTAGGTATTTCTAAACCGTATTTATCAAAGACATCTTTTCTATAAAAGACTCCCAAAACATTGTAACTGCTGGGATAACCGGAAATCTTACCATCATATGTACATAAATTCAAAGCACTCTCGTTAAATTTCTCTTTCCATCCATGTTCTTCTGCATAATCATTTAAATTATATGTCAGATTATTTTCTACATAAAATCCCCCCAGACTTCCCCCCCAGTTAAACCACATATTAGGTAAAGTTTTTGAAGAAGCTGCCACCTTGCAGGCATCTTTAATACCGTCCGTGTCATAATGCGAAATCTTTACTTTTATATTGTCATGTTCCTTGTTAAACGCTTCTGCAATTGGTTCATAGTTCTCCTGTTGAGATAAACCCCAGAATGTAACTTCCGTTACCTTATCAACAACATCTTCTTTTTTCCCCTGCTCCGCTTCATTTTTCGTCTCACTGCCATTTTTCGTCCCACTGTCATTCCCACACCCTCCCATAATCATAGACACAAATACCAGCGAAATTGCTACCAACATCATGATTCTTTTTACTTTCATAGTAATCCCTCCATAATTGTTGAAGCAAAGACATTTAAATATTTATATAAATATCTTGCTGTTTTTATATAAATTTATATTAACATTTTTTAGTAAAGTTTTCAACATATTTTACATTTTTTATATTGTTTTGTGCACATTAGACATTTTTCGACTTTATTTTTCGACAATTTTACAGGTTAATTCAGTAAAGTATCAAATCAGTGAGCACCAAATACATAGCAAATTCTTTTCCAAC
>DVNN01000211.1 GCA_018714325.1 Candidatus Pelethocola excrementipullorum | reverse complement strand
TTGTAACTCTTACGAGAGAACAGAGTCTTATGTTCTATGAAATTGAGGTGAGAGGCAGGAAAACCGCGGTGCTATGCAATAGTCCATTTGTCTATGATGGAACCAGGATACAAGTGGAAAACCCTCAGCAGGAGGGCGCGGCAACCAGGTTGCTGATGTATCCTTTACATCAGTTGCAGACGACGGGCAGCACCAAGATATGTACTGTGGCGGAGGGAATATGGGCAGGAATTGAGTTTCAATGGAATGACAAAGAGACAAAGCCTCAAGTCCTGGATATAGAACAAAGAGGCCCTTCCAGATATATTGTGCAGATACCGGAAGAATACCAGGAGTGCAAAGATGCCCTGCTTCAGATTGAATATCGGGGGGATGTGGGACATGCATTTATCAATGGTGAACTGGTCTCTGATAACTTTAGCAATCATGGAGTATGGGAGATAGGCCTAAAAGAAGTATGGAAGCCTGAAATGGGAAGGGAAATCACTTTTGTGATCACTCCGCTGAAGGAAAAAGTAAAAGTTGATGTTTCGTCCACGATGGCGGGCAGGATGGAGCAGGATTCAAATGCACTGGCTGAGCTCTGGAGTGTTAAGATTAAGCCTGTTCAAGAAGTGGTATTTGAAGTAATTGAAAAAAAAGCCTGACAAATTGAGGCGCTGAAAAAGTCCTATCTTTATAGGAGGGACTTTTTCAGCGCTTTTATTTGTCTATGTATGAGTTCGCTTAAACTAGTGTTATGTATCGTTCATAATTAGCCTAATAGCATTGCCTATTTTGCCATCTGCTGCGTTGTCATCAGTCGACGTAGCCACCACTACCTCTTCTTCTTCCGCCTTGCAGGCTGACAAAATATTCAACACTATTAGACTAAAGATGAGCCATACATCACACTAGGAGAAAGATCATTATATATAAGGCAATTAAACAGAATATGTAATTTCCGGATACCAATGTAAAAACATGCACATAGAAAACGATGCAACTAGAAGATATAATTTTATACATAAGAAAGAAGCATTACAAAATTGAAGCAAATCAGTAAAAGTAGTTTCAACGGGATTGGTATATAAGCTAATCGGCGGAGATAAGTCCAGTTGATCGAACAAAGGGAGGAATGGAAAGGAAAATGGTAAAAGGAAGGAAAAAGAAAGGTTTTTTACAAAAGCTGTATAAGTATAGGATCTTTTTGTTGATGCTTTCACCGGCAATTATTTATACACTGGTTTTTAGCTATTACCCCATGACAGGTATTGTTATGGCATTTAAAAAGTACAATTATGCGGATGGAATCTGGGGAAGTCCCTGGAGTGGGTTAGAGAACTTTAAATTCTTTTTTGACTCCGGACAGGCAGGTCTGGTAACACGGAATACGGTGCTGTACAACGTTGTATTTATCATTGTCAATACCTTGTTCCAGATTGCGGTGGCCATATTTCTGACAGAGATACGTAACAGACATTTCCGTAAGACGGCACAGTCGGTCATGTTTTTACCATACTTCATTTCATGGGTTATCGTAGGCGTTATGGCCTTTAATATTTTTAGCTCAGATTACGGTTTTATGAATGGGCTGATTACTTCATTGGGTGGAGAGAAAATCCCCTTTTATACAAAACCCGAGGTTTGGCCGTTTATCCTGGTTTTCTTTAACCTGTGGAAAAATATCGGATATGGATCGGTGATGTATCTGGCAGCGATTATGGGAATTGACACTTCGATATATGAGGCGGCGGCCATTGACGGTGCTAATGTATTTCAGCGAATTACCAAGGTTACGATTCCCATGATCATGCCGACGACCATTATTTTGTTGTTACTCTCTGTTGGTGGTATTTTCAAAGGCAACTTTGATATGTTCTACAATCTGATAGGAACCAATGGATTACTGTACAACTTTACGGATGTAATCGATACCTTGACTTTCCGGGCATTGATCAGCAGTAATAATTTTGGAATGTCAGCGGCCATGGGTCTGTATCAATCGGTGCTTTGCTTTATAACTGTAATTGTGGTCAATAAACTGGTTGGCAGATACGACAAGGATTATACATTGTTCTAGGAGGGGATTAAGGTGAAATCAAACAAACATACAGGAAAAATTAAAAAAGGAGCGGATGTAGTCACTCTGAACATTATCGCTTACACATTCTGTACGATTATGGCACTGGTTTGTCTGGTTCCATTTGTGATGATAGTGTCTGGTTCTTTCTCATCGGAATCCGCAATCATGAAAAATGGATTCAGTCTTTTGCCCCAGGACTTCAGTCTGGAAGCCTACAAGACGGTATTTAATGAGCCTATCGTAGTGCTACGCGCTTATGCCACCACCATTGGTCTGACCTTGGTGGGGACGGCCATAGGACTTCTGCTTCAGACTATGACGGCCTATGTGCTTTCCAGAAAAGATTTTGAGTGGAGAAATGTCTTCTCTTTCTTTTTCTACTTTACTACACTGTTCAGCGGTGGACTGGTTCCGAGCTATGTATTGATGACAAGGACTTTGAACCTGAAAAATAGTTATTTGGCTCTGCTGCTTCCTCTGGTATTCAGTGTGTACAATCTATTGATCATGAAGAGTTACATAACGGCTTTACCGGAATCCCTGATTGATGCGGCAAAAATCGATGGATGTGGAGAAGTACGGACACTATTTCAGATTGTTATGCCGCTGATTAAACCGGCCCTGGCCACAGTGGGATTGTTTATCGCACTGGCATATTGGAATGACTGGTACAATGCCATGCTGTATATTAAGGAAGAGACAAAGTATCCCTTACAGTATTTCCTCTATCAGCAGGTAAATGATATTGAAGCATATAAAAAATTGATTGCCAACAGTTCTGTCAGCAGTGCGGTTGTAAGTTCCGTATCTCTGCCCACACAGACATTGAAGATGGCACTGACAATTGTTGTAACCGGACCTATTATTCTTGCCTATCCCCTGGTGCAGAAGTATTTCGTACAGGGTATCACCATTGGAGCGGTTAAGGGGTAAGAAGCGTGCTGGAAAAGGTTTTAATAGGCTGGAAATTGTTTAATATAAAAGGAGGTTTTATTGATGAAAAGGAAAATGAAAGAAATCTGTGCGCTGTCACTTTGCGCAACTATGGCAGTCGGCATGCTCGGCGGTTGCGGAACAAAGGATGACGGCCAGGGAAAGAGCAATGAGGGAAAAACCGTAGAAGGAAAAACCTATAACGGTGTAGATGTATCGGAGCATGTTGATGTGAAGATGTATCTGCTGGGTGACCGTACCCCGGATTTTGACGAAGTTTATGGTGAGATTAACAAAGTGCTGGAGGAGAAACTGAACTGCTCTCTGAGCGTGGATTTCCTTTCCTGGGGTGAGCATGATAAGAAGTATTCCCTTCTGTTTTCCTCACAGGAGGATTTTGACCTGATTTTTACCGCCTCCAGCTGGGGACATTATGAGCAGACAGTATCACTTGGAGGCTTCTATCCAATGTCAGATGAGTTTATCCAGACCAATGCACCCGAAATCTGGAATACAGTATCAGAGGTAGGCTGGAACCAGGCAAAGGTGGATGGAAATATCTATATGGTTCCAAACAACCAGACAGAATTTTCACAGGATGTCCTAGCGGTACGCGGTGACCTTATGGAGAAATTCGGAATTGATGACATATCAACTTGGGAGAAGCTTCGTGAATTTTATGAAACTTGTGCAGCCAATGGAGTCTATGCAGGCATGGGCGGGCCATGGTATCAGTATTTCAATGGGAAAGGCATGACAACTGTGGGAGGTGCACCTAAGGGCGGAGAATTGGTATTGTACCATACACAAGATCCGAAAGACCTGGATTTCACTTACCTTCTGGATTGGGATGGATTTACAGAGTATTGTAAAGAAGTGAAAGCGTTGGCAGATGC
>DVNN01000210.1 GCA_018714325.1 Candidatus Pelethocola excrementipullorum | reverse complement strand
GCCGCTCCCTATGAGAAAGATGGTTGCTGGACGGGAAGCGGACTGGAGGTAAATGGCGAACATTACCTATATTATTCCACCAATGTAGATGGGCGTTTGCCTCAGCAGCAGCCTATGTTAGCGGTTAGCCGCGATGGGAAGACCTATCTTCCTGTCAGTGCAGAACCGCTGATACAAGAGGCTACTCCAGATGGTCATACAGAGATGCGGGATCCGAAAGTTTTTATCCGTGATGGAGTATTCTATATGTTACAAGGAGCTACACGCCGGGGCAGGGGAGAAATAGTGGGATATAGTAGTATGGACGGCCTGGATTGGGAATATAGAGGTGTTTTCTATTCGAGTGAAAAGTGGATGGGCGACATGTTGGAATGTCCCGATTTCTTTACATTGGATGGTGTGGATTGTCTCCTGTTTTCCCCAATGAACTGGATAGGTCATTCCAATGTGTTGTTGACGGGTAAAGCAGATTTTGAGACATTTACATTTACTCTTACTAAGGTTTTTGATCTGGATGCAGGCAGCGATTTTTATGCGGCACAGACGTTGCCACATAAAGATGGAGGAATTCTTTTGGTGGGATGGCTGGGAAATTGGGGAAAACCCCATCCGGAATGCGGGTATGGGTGGGGAGGGATGCTCACCTTGCCTCGTCGTCTTCGCCTGGATCCCGATACCAGAAGACTGATGCAAATGCCGGCAAAAGAATTAGAAACCCTGCGCAATAATGAGTATAAAACCACTTTAGTGGTGGGGACAACACCGGTTTCCTTACCGGAATATCTGGGTAATCACATGGAGGTAAGGATACGTTTGTCCAAAAATTTCTGGAAAACGGATGTTTTATATATTGATCTGGGAAATGCTGGAGAAACTGCTCTGACCTTTTCTATTGATATGGAGCATGGTATAATACAAATAGATAAAACTATGGCAACCCAGGGAGACAATAGCATAAGAACCCTTCGGTTTTCTGATGGCCATGATGCAGATGAGTTAGAACTCCGACTGTTTTGGGATGGTTCTGCCTGTGAATTGTTTATCGGAGACGGTGGTATCGTAATAAGTGAACGGCTTTATCCGGTTGAGGGAGAGCCGGCACTATCTTTTTATACAAGAACAGAGAAGCATCCACTAGAAGTATGTGCCTGGTCATTGGAAAGCATCTACCAGAAGATCATTGACGAATAACTTTTGGATGAATGGGGGAGATGAGAATAAAAAGCAACCTTGGCAAGAGAATCGTGATTATACTGTCTGTTTTACTTTTTATATCCACGTTGCTGGTCACGGGCATCAGTTATCATCATAGTGCCGATGTTATCCGGCGGGAGATCCTGACCAGTTCCAGAGACATGCTGACTATTACTGGAAAAAACCTGGAAGACTATCTGGAGAAGGTGTCATCCTTTTCCCTCACGCCACTTGTGGATGCAGAGTGGACAAACGCCATGTATCAGGAGCCAGACCATTTTGAGCAGATTGTGATAGAAAATAAATTGAAGAATATGGCCCTGTCCAGAGATGATATCAGTAGCCTTCGGTATTATAATGCACTCAGCCATGAAACCTTTTTATTGGATGTAGATCATAAGAAAGTCTCAATCGTAAATGATAAGACAATTTCTCGGTCAGACGCATTTCAAATAGCGGTTCATGCAAGCGGATATGACTACATCGAAACACTGGTCCCAGCGGCAGTCCTTTCAACACGGGATACAGTGGATGAAACAATTTTCATTTATCATCGGATTTTTATCAATATACAAACCAGGGAGCCGGTAGGTATGCTGACCATCGGGATTAATGGCAGACATTGGTTTGACTCGGTTTTATATGCGCTTTCACCTAATGGCGAAGATATTGCAATATTTACAAGCGATGGAAATATCGTATGTGCTAACAGCCTGCGTGGGCTTTGGTTGAAGGAAGATCAATTATCTGAGGACAGCCTTAAGCTGGATGGTGAATCTTTTATTAAGATTATGGATCACACCCCTGATGGGGATTTTGCCTTGGTAAAACTGATACCAGAGCGATATATTTCCGAACAATTAACACAATTACAGGTTACTATATTTAGCTGGAGCATTTTCATTTCAATGATGATTATTTTACTTGTTTATCTCATTGTAACCCGTCTTACACGACCCCTAAAGCGGTTGGCATATCACATGGAGAATGCTGTTGGAACTGAATTGGTGGTTTTCGCCGGCGAAGAGGGACAGGACGAGGTTGGTCTGTTGACCCGAAGGTTCAATGAAATGGCGGATAATATGAACCATCTGGTGAACAGAGAGTATAAGGCTCGTATCAGCGAGCAGGAAGCGCATCTGAAAGCGTTGGAAGCACAGCTTAATCCACACTTTTTAAGCAATGCACTACAGGCTATTTCGACCACTGTATTGCAAAATGACCTGATACGTTCCAATAAAATGTTGGTAGCCTTGGGTCACTTAATTGATTTTTCATTCCGTGGGGCCTCAATGGTTACCGTGTGGGAAGAATTACAGTATGTGAATTACTACTTTACCTTGATTCAAGGACGATTTGATGACCGTTTTTCACATACGGTAATCGTGGATGATGAGTGTTTCAAACGGGTCATTCCCAAGTTTACCATACAAGGCTTAGCGGAAAATGTAGTAAAACATGTATTGGAAAAAAGTACGCAACAGGTTTGCATAGAAGTACAAGTTAAGGCACAAGGTACTCGTTTGGTTATAGAAGTGAAGGATAATGGCAGTGGAATCAGTCCGGATGTACTAAATACTTTGTTTGTAGAATCAGGGACAGACAAATTACCAAACCATGCGGTGGGCCTTCGGAATCTGAAAGCACGCCTGGACATAGTATATGGTACCAGGGCAAGCTTCGAAATAATATCCGGAACGGATGGCACACACATTATGATCGCTATTGATGGAGAAGAAGATGAAGTGGAATCTATTGATGCTGGATGATGAAGCGCCTGTCATTCAGGCACTGAAAATTTTGATAAATAGAGAAAAATATTCAATCGGAGAGGTTTTTGAGGCCACCAATGGCAGGGATGGCCTTAGAATTATGAAGGAGCATCCGATTCATTTGGTGTTGCTGGATATGCATATGCCAATGATGGACGGCCCGGCCTTCCTGAAAGAAGCACTTGTCCAGTTCCCATATACAAAATATATCGTTATCAGTAACTATTCTGACTTTAAATATACGAAACAATCCATTGAGGCTAAGGCGGTTGATTATATTTTAAAGCCAATTGACGCAGATGAACTGAATCAGGCCCTGGCTAAAGCGGTTGAGGTGTTGCATATAGAGCAATCTCGTCGTAGAGAAGAAAAAAGTATGCGCAAGGTTGCGACGGAAGTAAAAACACTGATGCGCAGACGTGTATATGAATCTTATATCAAAGGCCATATCAATGATTTCTTTGTACAAGAGTATGAGAAGCTGTTGCTCTTAGAAAAAAGACCATCACAAAATGCTGTTTTTGTCCTGAAGGTATTAAACTTTAAGGATGTTTGTCAGACTATGTTTCAGGCTGATTACAGTATATTTCATTATGCATTTATCAATGTTATAGAAGAGAAGCTGGAACCCTTTGGATGTGTTTGTATTTCGTCTGATGCCTCCGAAGACTCTTTTATTGGCATCGTTGGATCCCAGGAGAATGGTATCAATAACAACGGAACGCTGGAACGTCAACTTACTCGCTGTTTATCAATATTGGAACATATCTTTGGGGCCCAGGCAGTCATAGCGGTAGGAGATATTGTAGATGCCAGCCATCTAAGTGACTCATATAAAAGTGCTAAGTATATGTTGCAGCGGTCGGGTCAGGATCATAAGAACATCTATTTGCCCGAGAGCATCCAGCAGGACAAAATGAATCTACTATATGATATGAGAAGTTATCTGCAGGATAATTACAATCAGCCATTGCATCTGGAGGATCTTGCCAAACGCTATTATATGACAAAAGAGCATTTGACCAGATTGTTTAAGCAAAGTTTTGGGAGCACACCTTATGAATTCCTCATTTTGTGCAGGATGGAGAAGGCGTTGGATTTACTTGCGGATTCCAATAGAAGTGTTGTTTCCATCGCCGAAAAGTTGGGCTACAGTAATGTGAATTACTTTAGTAAGGCATTTCGAAAATATTATGGAATCTCGCCTACACAATATAGAGCTGAGCAGGGGATGAAGATTGACCAGTAGGCAATCAATGTAGAAATAAATGGTGATATTAGGATTGAAAATCACGGTGAAATAAAGTATACTTTATAAGTGTTGCATGTTACTTTGGCATTGCGGTTTTGTAAGAAAAACATGATAAACTAAGAGGTGATTAAGATTTATAATATTGCTATCTGCGACGATGAAGAAATCTTTGTCCAGACGTTAAAAGAAACATTAGAACAGTATGCTACGAAACACGGTATGGATTTCAGATATTTCATCTTTCATGATGGCAGTGAACTTCTGGATGGTTATCGACCGGATCTGGACCTTATTTTTATGGATATTAAGATGAAATCCATGAATGGACTGGAAACGGCCGAGGAAATAAGAAAGATTGACAGCACGGTGGGGCTTATATTTCTAACATCTCTTCCGCAATATGTCTGGAAGGGATATGAATACGGAGCGGTTAATTATTTACTAAAGCCACTAAAATATGGGCGTCTGAAAATGGAACTGGATCGTTTCTTTTCCCGCTATAAAGGGAAGGAAGAGGCTTTTTTTAGCTTTTTCAACGATAAAGGAAAATATAGGGTGCTTTATAAAAATATTTGCTATATGGAAACCTATAAGCGGAATGTGATGCTCCATTTTGATGGGCAGGAACAGGTTGTCTATAAAAGCATGAAGGAGATTACACCCCTGTTTGAGAGCAGGCCCGATTTTGCCCGTTGCCACGGCAGCTATATTGTGAATCTGTTCCATATCAAAGGCGTGGAAAACCTGGAAGCCATACTCACCACCCAAGAGCGAATTCCAATTAGCCAGCCAAAGCGCAAGGAATTCATGATGAAAATGGCAAACTTCTGGGGAGATATGCTGTGATGGTCATATATAGTTACAATTACATAAGTAGGATACGTTTCTTAGCAAGTTAAATAGAAAGAGCCTGTTATCGAAAAATATATCGGTAACAGACTCTTTTTTTGTCATTATATTAGATTTTGCGTCTTATATGTTAGTTTTTGCGCTTACTGTTGCTAATTTTATAGAAATGGATAAGATTGATTCATGAGAAATAGCAACAAATTCAGGGAGGAAAGAACATGACAATCTTAAATGCAATTCATTTGAAAAAATATT
>DVNN01000016.1 GCA_018714325.1 Candidatus Pelethocola excrementipullorum | reverse complement strand
TTTCTATATAAATTTTCACTTGAAGTTTCAAATTTACAATAAATATACCAAAAATATTCCATGCACTTGAAATAAACAGCAAAATCATGTATTATATTCTGGAACCTGATGAGCTATAAATTAGCGTGGGAGGATTGGATTATGGTAGAAGTACAAACAACAGGTACTGTTGCAAAGACTGCCGAAACAAAAAAGGAAGAACCGGCAGAACCCGTGATGAAAGCGAAGACAACAGAGGAAAAGTTAGTAGTTGAAAGTACTGTAGAAAAAGCACCGAAGGCAGCTGAAAAACCAGTGCCCAAGGAGACAAAAAAGGAAACACCAAAGAAAACTGCCGCTAAGAAGACCACGACAGCAAAGAAGGACACCATAGAAAAGAAAACGACAGAGAAAAAAGCAACAGTCAAAAAGACAATTGAGAAAAAGGCCAGAACTAAGAAGGCGACGGCAAAGAAAGAGGTATCTGCTACGGTTGTACTGCAGTATGCTGGAAAAGAAATATCAGCCAGTGACCTTATGACCAGAGCAAAGATGGACTGGAGTGCATCGGGACATAAAGAAGACGACTTGAAAGAAATAACCCTGTATATCAAACCAGAGGAGAATGCTGCATATTATGTTGCAAATGGCTTTGATACTGGCAGCATTGATATATGATATTGGATTCGGGTGCTGAAAGCCCACCCCGTTTGAAGGTATAGAATTGTATAGCAGGAGCAATGTTGTCTCAAATAAAAGAGGGCTGTCGCAACTATAATTGCGGCAACCCTCTTTTCACATCAGCCTTGGTGTATTATCATATCAACTGCCGATGTGTGGGTTCTTAAAACTGGCCAGGAGTAGATCCGCCACTCATCTGGCGTTCCTGAGCTTCAATCATTTTCTTAACCATATATCCACCTACAGAACCATTCTGTTTGGAGGTTAAGTTACCGTTGTATCCATCGGTAAGCGGCACGCCAATTTCGTTAGCCACCTCATATTTAAAACGATCTAAAGCTCCCATTGCTTCTGGTACTGCAGCCGTATTTGATGAACGTCTAGCCATAGTTCATACGCCTCCTTTGTTTTGTTATTTTTTCTGTTTTCTAGTTGTAACACTTTGTTGTTACGCTGATAGTATATGAGAAATACAGAATAATAAACTGGTACTTTTTTCAAACAGAGGAATTTTCATCTGGTTGATTCGATATGGAAAAATTATTAATAGCGCATAAATTTATAAAAATAATTGCCAATAATTTAGTTATTTGTTATAATCAAGATATTGGAGATTCTCATTTTACATGAGAGTAGAGAAAGAAAAACCTAAAGGGGCGTAAATCATGAATATTGGAATCATTGCACACAACAGTAAAAAAACATTGATCGAAGATTTTTGCATAGCGTATAAAGGAATTTTGATGAAGCATGAAATTTATGCGACCGGAACCACCGGACGCAGAATTGAAGAGGTTACAAATCTCCATGTGCACAAGTTCCTCGCTGGAAGCATCGGTGGTGACAAGCAATTTATGGAAATGATAGAACGAGGAGACATGGATTTGGTAATCTTCTTCTATAATCCGATTATGGTAAATCCGAAGGAGCCGGATGTCTATTCCATCATCCGCTGCTGTGATCAATATACCATACCGATTGCCACCAACATTGCAACGGCAGAATCCTTGATTCTCGGTCTGGCGCGAGGCGATCTGGATTGGAGAGAACAGCTTCACGACAGATGACAGGCAGAGGGAAACAAAGTGTAATCATGGACAGAGTTCATGATATAATGTAGAGCTAATTCCTTTTGGAACGTGAGCTCTACAGTTTATATCATGAGCTATGGGCATGATATGGGAAAAAGATCTAAGGAAAAGTAATCTATGAGAGTGATAGCAGGCAGCTGTAAAAGCCTCCCGTTAAAAACGATAGAAGGCATCGATACAAGGCCAACAACAGACCGAATTAAAGAGACATTATTTAATATGATTCAGCCCAGAATATCGGGCAGCATCTTTCTGGATCTATTTGCCGGAAGCGGCGGGATCGGAATAGAGGCTCTGAGCAGAGGGGCGAAAGAAGCTTTCTTTGTGGAACAGAATCGTAAGGCTGCAGCCTGTATTAAGGAAAATTTGAAATTCACAAAGCTGGAGGATCATGCCAGTGTATTGCAGACAGATGTTCGCGCGGCCATAGGTACATTTCGAGATGGTCTGGTATTTGACTGCATCTTTATGGACCCCCCTTATGATCAGGAACTGGAGAAGGATGTTCTGACCTTGTTGTCAGGCAGAAAATGTGTGGATTCCGGTACGCTGATCATCGTGGAAGCGTCTTTGAAAACTGATTTTTCCTATCTGGATGAACTTGGATTTGCGATAGACAAAATAAAAAAATACAAGACGAATAAGCATATTTTCTTATATCGCCGTTAGGAGTGTATCATGACAAAAGCTGTATATCCCGGTAGTTTTGATCCTGTGACATTTGGCCATTTGGATGTCATTATGCGTGCTACAGAAATATTTGATGAGGTAATTATTGGAGTTTTACATAATTCTACAAAAACTCCGTTGTTTTCTGTAGAAGAACGTGTTAATATACTAAAGAAAGCCACGGAAGGGATGCCACAGGTAACCGTGCTGCCGTTCAGCGGGTTGTCAGTGGACTTTGCGAAAGCCTGTAATGCCAAGGTGATAGTCAGAGGACTCCGGGCGATAACTGATTTTGAATATGAACTCCAGATGGCACAGACCAACAGAGAGCTGGAATCTGGAGTGGATACTACATTTTTGATTACATCCCTTCAATATGCATACCTGAGTTCCACAACGGTGAAAGAGGTAGCCGAATTTGGCGGAAATATCTCCAAGTTCGTACCAGAATTTGTGGCAAAAGAGATGCAGAAGAAGTTAAGAGAAAAACGAGAATGCTGATAAGCATGAGATAAGGAGAATGAACTATGAGCAGTAGAATCGAGCAGATTATTGAAGAAATCGAAGAATATGTGGAGAGCTGCCGATATCAGCCATTATCCACTACAAAGATTGTAGTCAACAAGGAAGAGCTGGAGGAACTGTTAAGAGAACTTCGCCTCAAAACCCCGGATGAGATTAAGAGATATCAAAAGATCATCAGCAATAAAGATGCTATATTAGCAGATGCGCAGTCAAAAGCGGATAACATGATTTCAGAGACTCAGGCCAAGGTGCAGGAGATGGTGACTCAAAGCGAAGTAATGCAAAGAGCATATGCACAGGCCAATGAAACAATCAACGATGCTAATATGCAGGCGCAGCAGATTATTGATTCGGCTACACAGGATGCCAACAATATCCGTCTCAGCGCTATTTCCTATACGGATGACATGTTGGCAAACCTGTCACAGATTATGAGTACAACCCTGTCGGATACAGGTGAGAAATACAATGCATTCATAGGATCCCTTCAGAGCTGCTATGACGTGGTGAATAAGAACAGAAGTGAATTGGCTCCACAGACTGCTCAGGCGGCTGCCATGTCTTCTGACGATGATGATATGGAAGACTATGAAGCAGATCTGGATTTACCAGAAGAAGACGACGAATAATAAAGCCAGCACAGAGGTAACTGCGGCATTTAGCATTTTACCTTGTAAATAGGTGCGGATGGATAAACCAGTTTCCTGTATCACGCAGTTTGTCTGCGCAAGGGTGGAGATTCCGCCAAAGGAGGTACAGCAGAGTATGAGTAAGAACTGCTGGCTCCATGGGATTGCGCTGCCCCGTATGCAGGTTATTCCGGTGGTGATTTCGGTTATTCCGGCGATTGTCGCCTGAAAAGTGGGGAAAGGTACCAACAGTTTCCTCAGCAAAGCGCCGTAGATGGAGAACAGGATGATATATCCTCCCAGGCGGGTAATGATTTCAAAACCGTTCATAATGGAAGTGTCAAGGATTGCTCCTGGAGAGCTGGTCATTGACACTTCTTTTTTTTGCATTTTTAATGGTTGGATATGTATTCGTTTACAGTAAAGACGTAATATCCCTGTGGTCAGCAGTGCCGAGCCATACATGATGAACAGAACCGGCTTCAGCAGCCTGTCGTCTCCCAAAGTCTGCAGCACCACAAAGGTGATGATGAACATGGGGCTTGCGTGGTTGGATATCATAAGCAGATAGCTGGCCTCCTCCCGGTCGATTCTTCCGCTGGAATAGAAGTCGGCAGTTAGTTTGGCTCCCATGGGAAAGCCGCAAAGCAGTCCCAGCACCCAGGTATAGGCACCGTAAGATGAGGTTCCCAACAATACCCGGCATACCTTCTGAAGTCTGTGGAGAAGGAATTCCAGAAGATTGGTCTGCATCAACAGGTTGGATAATATGATGAAGGGCAGGAGGGACGGTAGAACCGTACTCCACCAAAGGGTGACTCCATCACAAGACGCTTGAAAACTTTCTTTCGGAAATAGGAATAAAAATAAAAGCAGGGGAATAAATAATAGATAGAGCGCTTTTTTTCGCATAGGTACTCCAGAGTTTTTCCTTAACCATATTTTATGCCCAGCATTCATAACTATACCCAAGATGGGAAAACCTCTAAGTGAATCTCACTTGCAATTTTAGTATAGATGTGTCAAAATAGATTAAAGTAAAAGGAGGCAAGTTTATGTCGGTTTTAGAAGGATTAAAACCAGAGCGGGTATTCCATTATTTTGAGAGAATTTGTGAGATACCCCATGGTTCTAGAAATACAAAGCAGATCAGTGATTATCTGGTGGATTTTGCGAGAAATCACAACCTTTCTTATGTACAGGATGAGAGCAATAACGTGATTATCCGTAAGGAAGCTTCTGCTGGATACGAGAATGCAGTTGGCGTTATATTACAGGGGCATTGCGATATGGTATGCGAAAAGAAGGCAGGCTCTGACCATGATTTTGAAAAGGATCCACTTAAACTTGGAGTGGATGGTGATTTTATATTTGCTGAAGATACCACCCTTGGCGGGGACAATGGAATTGCGGTAGCCTATATGCTGGCCATCTTGGAAGACGATACCTTGGCTCATCCATCTTTGGAGTGTGTGATTACCACGGACGAGGAGATCGGATTATTAGGAGCCACTGCTCTTGATGCTTCTTTATTAAAGGGAAGACGCATGATTAATCTGGATTCTGAATCTGAGGAAAGCATCTGGGTTTCTTGTGCAGGCGGCATGACATCCAATTGTGAGATTCCGATCACCCGGGCCCAAGGAACGGGTATCCGTTTTGAAGTGGTGATAGATGGATTGACCGGAGGCCATTCCGGTGCGGAGATAGACAAGAACCGGGCGAATTCCAATATTGTATTAGGAAGGTTTCTCTATGGACTGGGGCAGCGGATTGACTATGCCCTGATTGATGCTGAGGGCGGTCTGAAAGACAATGCGATCCCCAGATTGTCCAGAACTTCCATCGTGGTGGGTGAGGATGGTGTGGAAACCTTACTTTCCTATACAAAACAGCTGGAATTGGAATTGAAAAATGAATATAAAAATACGGATGATGGGATTCGTATTACCGTAACAAAAGAGGAGACAGGGGAATTTGAGGTGCTTTCTCCCATGAGCAGAGAAAAGCTGGTCTTTTTCCTGATGAATGTACCAAATGGGATTCAAAAGATGAGTGGTTCAATCGAAGGTCTTGTGGAGACTTCCTGTAATCTGGGTGTTTTCAGTATGCCGGTTATTGATGACTATATCTTTGGAGTACTCAGCGTCAGAAGTTCTGTCGGAAGTGCTAAGAATGCCCTGGGGGACAGAATCTGTTATCTGACGGAGTTTCTGGGCGGCGAATACGGCGTGGATGGAGCTTATCCGGCATGGGAATACCGCGATATCTCACCGCTTCGCGAGCTAATGGTGAAAACCTACGAAGATATGTATCAGAAACAACCCGAAGTAGTTGCCATTCATGCAGGACTGGAATGTGGCATCTTCTATGACCGTTTGGACCAGCTGGACTGCGTTTCCATAGGACCGAATATGGAAGACATTCATACATCAGAAGAAAGACTGTCGATTTCATCGACGGAAAGAGTTTATGAATATCTGCTGAAGGTATTGGCAGCGATGAAATAAGGTTAGGGTGCCAAATGTCAGATTCGTTTGACATTCTATCCAAATTAAAGGAGTAACTTGGGGAATGGATATACAATTATGGCACGAAATACTGGAACCTTATGAACTGGCAGTGCAGGAACTTGTGGTAAAGTTCAGATATCTCATCAAAGAACACCACGAAAAGAGTCTGTATTCACCGATTGAGAATGTCAGCGGCCGGGTCAAGACCGTTGCCAGCATTCTGGAAAAGATGCAGAGGAAGCATATTTCTGTGGATGAGCTGGAAGAACAGGTGGAAGATATCGCTGGAATTCGGCTGATCTGTCAGTTTGTAGAAGATATAGAGAAAGTATCGGAGCTGATTAAAAAGCGTTCCGATATAGAGATTAAGGGTGAAAAAGACTATATTAAGAACATGAAGGATAGTGGATACCGCAGTTTACATCTCATCATCTATTATACGGTGGAAACCTTGAACGGTCCTAAAAAACTGCAGGTGGAGATACAAATCCGCACCATGGCCATGGACTTCTGGGCTACGATTGAGCACTCCCTTCAATATAAGTATAAATCCAATATACCGCAGCATATCAAAGAAAGACTGAGCAATGCGGCCGATGCTATCATTGCGCTTGACAATGAGATGTCTACGGTGAGGAGTGAGATTATGGATGCGCAGATATCTTCCCAGATTCAGATTAAACTGGTGACAGATATCTTGAATAGCATTGAAAATCTCTATAAGATGTCCAACAAACGAGAGGTGGCTAAGATTCAGGACGAATTCTATCGGATCTATGCGTTAAATGATTTGCAGCAGTTAAAGCGTTTTCATACACAGCTGGATATTATCGCGGAGGGCTACCGCGCACAGGCAGTCACCAGAGAATTCTAACTAGGATATGGCTGTACGGCTGTCTATATGCTGTGCAGCCCGGAGAGGAACATTATGGAAAAACTATCAGCGGAGTATCTGCATGCAATGGAAGAACAGCTAGGTGAAGAATATGAAGCGTTTGTGCAAAGTTTTGCGCAGCCGGTGCAGAGCGCGCTAAGGATTAATCCCGCTAAAATCGAAACGAAAGATTATGTCAGGATCAGTCCATGGAAATTGGATTCCATGCCTTGGGTTACTAATGGCTTTTATTATGAGGATGTCAGTGCTCCGGCTAAGCATCCTCATTACTATGCAGGTCTTTATTACATTCAGGAGCCCAGTGCCATGACTCCGGCCAGCAGACTGCCGGTGGAGCCCGGCGACAGAGTTCTGGATCTATGTGCAGCTCCCGGAGGTAAGGCAACCGAGCTGGGTGCAAGACTTCAGGGACACGGGTTTCTCCTGGCCAACGATATCAGCAATTCCAGAGCGAAGGCATTGCTTAAGAACCTGGAGTTATCGGGGATCCACAATATCTTTGTGACAAGTGAATCACCAGAAAAATTATGCAATTATTATCAGGAGTATTTTGATAAAATTCTATTGGATGCCCCCTGTTCCGGTGAAGGCATGTTCCGGAAAGACCCAAAGATGGCTGAATATTGGAAGGAACATGGACCTGATTATTATGCCCCGATTCAGCAACAGCTCATGGAACAGGCAGTTGAGATGTTGAGACCGGGTGGAATGCTGCTTTATTCCACCTGTACATTTTCTGTTCTGGAGAACGAGCAGGTTATTGACAGGATGTTGGAGAAACATCCAGAGATGGAACTGGTTGATATTCAACCTTATTATGAGGGCTTTGCTCCAGGTATTCCCCTGAATGGAAGTGAAGGTTTAAGAAAATGCGTTCATATCTATCCGCATCGCATGAAGGGAGAGGGCCATTTTCTGGCATTGCTCAGAAAGAATGGAATAGCTGAAGAGAGGGAGACAAAAAGAAAGAATAGTATTCCCATACCGGAAGAAGCCAAGGAGTTTCTGAGTCATTGCAGCTGGGATTTTTCCCAGGGTTATCTCTATCAGCAAAAAGATCAGCTTTATTATATGAATCAGGATATGGTTCCTCAAAAGGGACTTCGTTATTTGAGGACAGGTCTGCTGCTGGGCACGTTGGCGAAGAAGCGTTTTGAACCCAGCCAGGCATTGGCTATGGCGCTTAAAGCAGAGCAGTTTGACTCCGTGATAGCCTTAAGCAGTGAGGATGACCGTTCCGTTCGTTATCTAAAAGGAGAGACATTGGACATCAGTGACTTGAATACCGGCCGTGAAAGCGGATGGCAGCTGGTCACAGTGGATGGGTTTCCTCTAGGATGGGGAAAGAAGACGGGCAATCAATTAAAGAATAAATATTATGCTGGCTGGCGCTGGCAATAGGGTGTAGAATATGAAACAAATACGTTTGGATAAATATCTGTCCGATATGGGGATCGGTACCAGAAGCCAGGTGAAGAACCTGATCCGCAAGGGAAAGGTCACGGTGAATGAAGGTGTGGTAAAGACACCGGAATTCAAGGTGAGTTCAAAGGATGTGGTAAATGTTGACGGCATACAGGTTTCCTATGTAGAATATGAATATCTGATGTTGAATAAGCCAGGAGGTGTGGTATCCGCCACAGAAGACAGGAGGGAACGTACCGTATTGGATCTGGTTCCCGATTCCGCCCGCAAGGATTTGTTTCCGGTGGGGCGGCTGGATAAAGATACAGAAGGTCTGTTGCTTTTGACCAACGATGGCGCGCTGGCCCATCAACTGCTTTCCCCCAGAAAACATGTGGATAAGACTTATTTTGCCACTATTCAGGGTCTGGTGTCAGAAGATGAGGTAGAACGGTTTGCAAAGGGCCTGGATATTGGCGATGAGAAGTTAACATTGCCGGCAAAATTAAAGGTTTTAAGCAGCGGCCCGGTCAGTGAAGTGGAAGTCACCATCCAGGAGGGGCGTTACCATCAGGTGAAGCGGATGTTTGAAGCCGTGGATTGTTCCGTGACCTATCTGAAACGGCTGTCCATGGGTTCTTTGAAACTGGATGAGAAATTGGACTCAGGAGCGTATCGTGCGCTGACAGAGGATGAGATATCATCGCTAAAATCAGGTAATAAAGAAAGTGAAGGTTAAGATGGGATTTTTACCAACTACAAGGGAAGATATGGAACGAATGGGGATTGAACAGCTGGACTTCGTCTATGTGACGGGCGACGCCTATGTGGATCATTCTTCCTTTGGCACGGCCATCATAAGCCGGGTGCTGGAGGCCCATGGCTATCGGGTGGGTATCATTGCCCAGCCTGACTGGAAAAGGGATGACAGCGTTACAAAGCTTGGAGAGCCCAGACTTGGGTTTCTGGTTTCCTCCGGCAATATGGATTCGATGGTAAATCATTATACCGTATCAAAGAAGCATAGAAGTGTGGATGCTTATTCTCCCGGAGGTCAGATGGGACTGCGTCCTGACCGGGCGGTAACCGTCTATAGTAATCTGATAAGGAAAACATATAAGAACACTCCCATCATATTAGGAGGCATTGAGGCCAGCCTTCGCAGATTGGCCCATTATGATTACTGGTCGGATTCTTTGAAGCGTTCCGTTCTTCTGGATTCCGGAGCAGATCTCATCTCTTACGGTATGGGGGAACATACTATTGTAGAGATTGCAGATGCCTTGAACAGCGGGTTGGATATCCGGGATATCTGTTTCATACCGGGAACGGTCTATCGGACTCGAACAATTGAGAATCTTCAAAGTCCGGTGATCCTTCCTGATTATGAGGCCATGAGTCAGAATAAACTGAAATACGCTGAGAGTTTCAGCGTGCAATATAAAAATACCGATGCAATTACGGCCAAGGTTCTGGCAGAAGGGTATGGGAATCAGGGATATGTGGTGCAAAACCCACCAGCCAGGCCACTGACTACCCAGGAGATGGATGATGTCTATAACCTGCCTTATATGCGTACCTGGCATCCATTATATGACGAATCAGGCGGGATTCCTGCTATATCAGAGATTAAGTTTTCTCTGACAAGTAACAGGGGCTGTTTTGGAGCCTGTAGTTTCTGTGCTCTTACCTTCCATCAGGGAAGGGTGATTCAGGTCAGAAGCCATGAATCATTGATAGAAGAGGCGGAGAAGATGACGGGAGATCCTGGGTTTAAGGGATATATCCATGACGTGGGCGGACCCACCGCTGATTTTAGAATGCCATCCTGTGAAAAGCAGATGAAAAAGGGTGTATGTCCCAATCGGCAATGTCTGTTTCCGACTCCCTGTAAGAACCTGAATGCAGATCATCGGGACTATGTGAAGCTCTTAAAAAAGCTACGCAATATTCCAAAGGTGAAGAAGGTCTTTATCCGTTCGGGAATTCGGTTTGATTATGTATTGGCCGATTCGTCGGAAGAGTTCCTAAAGGAGTTGGTGGAGCATCATATCAGCGGACAGCTCAGAGTGGCTCCAGAACATGTTTCCAATCGGGTTTTGAACCTGATGGGAAAACCTCAGCATAACGTATATCAGACATTTATTGATAAATACAATACCATGAATAAAAAGACCGGAAAACAGCAGTATGCCCTGCCTTACTTTATGTCCTCCCATCCGGGGTGTGGGCTGAAGGAGGCGGTGGAGCTTGCGGAGTACATCCGGGATATGGGATTTAATCCGGAACAGGCTCAGGACTTTTATCCGACGCCCTCCACCCTATCCACCTGTATGTACTATACAGGGGTCAATCCTCTGACCATGGAAGCTGTTTATGTTCCGGTTAACCCTCATGAAAAGGCCATGCAGAGAGCCTTAATCCAGTATAAGAATCCGAAGAATTACGACTTGGTAAAAGAAGCGCTCTTAAAAGCCGGAAGAGAAGATCTGATTGGGTTTGACCGCCGCTGTCTGATAAGACCACGAGGGAAAATCAGACAACAGTCAGGGATGTCAAATGGTAAGGGAAGGTTTTCCGGGCAAACAGAAGGTCCTCCGGAAAAGCGGCAGCGGTCTTCTAATAAGAAGAAAAAGACCATTAGAAATATACACCAGAAAAAGACGGGAAGGTAGCTGCTTATGAAGAAAGCTAGAAAAGGCGAGTATGGCTATGTGCGCTGGGAGAAGCTGAGAAGATTACTGATGACGGTTCTTTTACTGGTTCTTCCGCTGGCATTTTTTATCCTGGGGCTGGTTTTGAACAAGGGTGACAGAAAGAGTATTTACACGATCATTGCCATTGTCGGCTGTCTGCCTGCCTGTAGATCCATGGTGGGGATGCTGATGATGTGGATGCAAGGTTCCATGAATGCAGAGGAATATGAGAAGATATCCGGCCGTGCAGGAAAGTTAGAGATGGCTTATGAATTGTATATCACCTCTTATGAGAAGAATATGATGCTGGAAGCGGCAGCGGTCTGTGGTGAAGAAGTGGCTTGCTATGCAAGACGTGTCAAAGAGCAGAAGGATATCCCCTTGATGGAAGGCCATATCCAGAAACTTTTAAGGGCTAATGGATATAAGGCTCACGTCAAGATATTCACGGATCTGAAGCATTATCTGGAACGTCTGGATTCCCTGAATGTCCATGATAGAGAGCTGGAACAGAGTGCCAATGAGAACTTTAGACCGGATGAAAGATATCCGGATCTTTCCAGAGACGAGTTGGTAAAACATAATCTGATGGCTTTAGCGTTATAGGAGTGAGATGAGAGAACTTAATATCACAAAATTAGAAGAACAGCAACGTCTGGATAAGTATTTGTTGCGTTATCTGAAAAATACCGGCACCGGGTTTATCTATCGGATGATGAGAAAAAAGAACATCACATTAAATGGAAAAAAGCCCAAGGGCAATGAATTATTAAAAGAAGGGGATGTGATCCGTCTTTATCTGGCGGAGGATACCATCCTGAAGTTCCAAAATGATGGGATCCAGGAAGAATTCCCCGTTTCCAAGGAGTTAAAGATTTTGTATGAGGACGACCAGATTCTGGCGGTGAATAAACCTGCCGGGATGTTATCCCAAAAGGCACAGAGTCAGGATGTTTCAGTCAATGAGTATAATATGGGATATCTGATACAATCCGGTCAGATGACCAGCGAGGACTTTCTTCGCTATCGGCCGGGAATCTGCAACCGTCTGGACCGCAACACCAGTGGCCTGATTCTGGCTGCCAAAACACTGCCGGCTGCAAGACAGTTATCGGAACTGATTCAGTCCCATGATCTGAAGAAATTTTACCTGACCATCGTGGCAGGGGATTTAAAGGAATCGGGTCATGTTAAGGCATATTTACAGAAAGATGAAAGCGAGAATAAGGTGAGAGTGGAAAGTCACCCCTTCGAAGGCGGAGACATGATTGAAACGGCTTATGAGCCTATCTCTTCCAGTGGAAGAGAGACACTTCTCAAGGTACAGCTCATCACCGGAAGAACCCACCAGATCAGAAGCCATCTGGCTTATCTGGGGCATCCGGTCATCGGGGATGGTAAGTATGGCCGAAAGGATATCAACGAGTATTACAGGAAAACCTACGGTTTGAAACATCAACTTTTACATGCGCATCAGATTTATTTTCCGGAATTGGACGGCTCACTGCATGCATTGTCGGGTACTTGCATCGAAGCTCCCCTGCCGGAGTTGTTCTCTGAGATTATAGCTGGTATAAGTCCTGATGTATAATTCTACCAGTCAATCTTGGACAATATAGAAGGGAAACAGGTGACCAATTTGAGAGACAAAAAAAGTAAAAAGAAAGAACAAGAGTATTCTGTGGGACGGGAGCTCTGGGAGTATATCAAGCTGATTGTAATAGTTGTAGTGGTTATGGTCGGTCTGCAGAAATTTGTGATTATCAATGCTCAGATTCCCTCAGAGTCCATGGAAAATAATATTATGACCGGGGATCGTATCTTCGGCAACAGACTTGCCTATATCAAATCCGATCCAAAGCGGTTTGATGTGGTGATTTTCAAATTCCCGGACAATGAGAGTGAGTATTTTATCAAGCGAGTGATAGGTCTGCCTGGAGAGACTGTGGATATTGTAGACGGAAAGGTCTATATTGACGGCTCAGATACCCCCCTGGATGACAGCTTCTGTAAGGAAGAGCCACTGGGAGTAAAGGACGGACACTTTGAGGTTCCAGAAGAATCTTATTTTATGCTGGGGGATAACCGTAATGTGTCCAGGGATTCCCGTTTTTGGAATAATCCCTATGTGAAGAAGGAAAAGATTCTGGGTAAGGCAGCGGTTCGGTATTGGCCGTTAACCAAGATTTCCCTGATTAAATAAATTAGAACTGGGCAAAAACCTGGTTCCTGAAGAGTTAAAGGAGCAGTTATTATGGCAACCTGGAATTCCAGAGGACTTCGAGGCTCCACGTTGGAGGACCTGATCAATCGAACGACAGAACAATATCGGGAGAAGGGGCTGGCGCTGATTCAGAAAGTGCCAACCCCTATCACTCCTATTAATATTGATAAGGAGAGCAGACACATCACTTTGGCCTACTTTGAAAAGAAAAGTACGGTGGACTACATAGGTGCTGTCCAGGGGATTCCGGTCTGCTTTGACGCAAAAGAATGCGCCACCGAAACCTTCCCTTTGGCCAATGTCCACGAACATCAGGCAGAGTTTATGGAGGATTTTGAAAGACAGGGTGGTATCGCATTCTTTTTGATTTATTATACCGGCAGAAATGAATTCTACTATCTGAGGTATTGTGATCTGCGGGTTTTTCGAGAACGTGCCCAGGAAGGCGGCAGGAAAAGTTTTAAAATCACTGAACTAAATCCAAGATATTTTCTAAAGGCCAACAGGGGATTCTTCGTTCCTTTTCTAGATGGGATTCAGATGGATTTGGAAGATAGGGATTGACAAAATGGTTCAATGTGATAATATGGTAGCATACTAAAGTGGAAAAAGGAGAAAGCAGATGAAACGTTTGATACATACACCAGAAGGTGTTCGAGATATATATGATTCAGAATGCGAGAAAAAGCAGTATCTGCAGCGGCAGGTTTATACCGTGTTTCAGTCTTTTGGATACCAGAGCATTGAAACCCCTTCTTTTGAATATTTTGATGTGTTTAGTAAAGAAGTTGGAACCACACCTTCTAAAGATCTATATAAATTCTTTGACAGGGATGGGAACACCCTTGTTCTGAGACCTGATTTTACCCCCTCCATCGCCCGCGCCGCGTCCATGTACTATATGGACGAGCGTATGCCGATCCGTCTCTGCTATCAGGGCAGTGTGTTTGTAAACAGCAGCAGTTATCAGGGACGTATGAATGAAGCGACACAGATGGGGGTGGAATTCCTCAATGATGACAGTGCTGCGGCCGATGCAGAATTGATCGCCATGGTGGTACAGGTGATGCAAAAGGCCGGGCTGAAAGAATTCCAGATCAGCATCGGGCAGGTGGATTACTTTAAGTCTCTTGTGGAAGAGGGGGGACTGGATGAAGAGATCGTTACTGAGCTCAGGCAGCTCATCTCCATAAAGAATCATTTTGGAGCGGTAGAACTGCTGGAAAAGATGCGTCTGAGAAATGATCTACAGGCGGCTCTAGGCAGTCTGTCTCAGATGTTCGGAGGTATGGAAATCTTGGAAAAGGCCAAGGCCCAGACGAAGAATAAGAAGGCTCTGGAGGCTGTGAAGCGGCTGGAAGATATCTATAGGATTTTACAGACCTATGGCCTTGAGCAGTATGTGGTGTTTGATTTCGGTATGCTCAGCAAATTCCGTTATTATACAGGCATTATCTTCCAGGCATATACCTATAAGACTGGTGAAGCGGTGGTGACTGGCGGACGTTACGACCGGCTTTTGGAACATTTCGGT
>DVNN01000209.1 GCA_018714325.1 Candidatus Pelethocola excrementipullorum | reverse complement strand
TAGAAGCTATCATCAGATGAAAGATGCCATTGAAAGAATAGAAAAGGTTTGTAGGAAGAATAGAGATTTTTCAATAGCAAATATCAAGATGATATATTTTGAACTTCTGAATTCTATTATGAAAGAATTATCTGGAGTAAAAAATGGTCAGAAGGAATTATGGAGGAAAGGCCTGTCTTTGTACCAGACCATGGACCGTATGAATACCATCAATAAGCTTTCCGAAGAAATACTGAATTATGCAGAGCAGGTATCCATGTCCTTTCAGGCGGCTGTTAACAGCAGCAGCAGGATGCTGATTCAGAAAGCGAAGGATTACATTGAGCAGCATTATATGGAGACAGAACTGTCACAGAATAAGGTGGCGGATTCTGTTGGAATCAGTACCGGTTATCTGAGCGGGTTATTCAAAAAGGAAACGGGTGTTAACTTCATTGAATACCTGACAAATATCCGGATGGAGCATGCTATGGAATTGATCCGTAACAGCGACAAGAAGTATTATGAGATTGCGGAAGAAACAGGTTTTTCCAACCCCCATTATTTTAGTATTTCCTTTAAAAAGTATAGCAAGATGTCTCCCTCGGAATACCGGAACCGGAGATAACTTGGAAGGAGGATATTGAAAGTAGCAAAAAGGGGGATTTTTAATGATAAAGAGAATGATACAACTACTGCGGCGGTTGAAAAACTATATTAAGAATACTGGAATTAAAAATAAGGTATTCTTATATGTGGGATTATTGGTTAGTCTTTCGCTGATATTATCGGTTGTTATATTTACATTTGTGTTTCAGACCAAATTAATTCGAGAGAATTCCAATGATATGCAGAAGCGTTTAGTGAATATGGGTACTCATCTGGTATCTTATATGGATGAAATATCGGCTGTTGCCAATGAGGCGAATTATGACTACTACCTGTTAAACTACCTTGAAGAGGTGCAGAATCAGGAAGAAAATCAAATCAGTCTTAAAAAAGGGGGAAGTATCCAAAACTATGAGATGAGCACAAAGGTTTTCAGTTATGCCCTCAATCATAGAACGGATGTCTCCTCTATTATGGTGTTTGGCAAAAAAAGAATGCTGCTATACAAAAGTATGTATCACTATAAGAATGTTCTATCAGACTGCAAGGGATATCCCTGGTATCAAAAAGCAGTTGATTCACCGGGAGAAACCGTAGTAACAGGCCCGCAGCAACACGATTTTTTAATAGGTAATACCGAGAAAACCCTTTCATTCAGCCGGGTGATAAACAGCAGTGAGGATGGAAGGTTTATGGGTGTTGTGTTGGTGGATGTTAACTTAAATAAAATAGATGAGATATGCAGATCTTCCTATACGGAATCAGCAGGCAGTTTGTGCATCCTGGATCAGAATAAAAACTTGGTTTATGAAATGGAGCAGACGGACGGGGGATATCTGTTTCAGGAAAGAGAGACTCTGGAAAGGCTGCAGAATTCCATGGATGCATCCGATGAGAAACCAGGCATAGAATTAGACGGAAAAAATTACTTTCTTAACAGGATGCGGATGGAAAAAACCGGATGGACTCTGATATCCATAACACCTGAAAGTGTGATTACAGAGTCCATCCAGGAAGTGGTCTGGTACATAATACTTCTGGGGCTTCTCATGATACTAATAGTGATATTGGTGCTCAATTCTATCCTTACCAAGGTACTTCGTCCCATAGGCCTGTTAAAAGCCAGTATGGAGGAAGCAGAAGCATCGAATCTGAAGGTGAGAGCGCAGATATCATCTGGGGACGAGCTGGGCAAATTGGCCGGTAGTTACAACAGGATGATGGAGCGGATCGAGCGGTTGATGAAGCAGGTGGTAGAGGAGCAGGAGGAAAAAAGAAAGTTTGAACTACAGGCTCTTCAGGCCCAGATTAATCCTCATTTCTTATATAATACCCTAGACTCTATCATCTGGATGGTGGAGACAAAAGATGACCAGGCTGTCCCTATGACAGAAGCACTGGCAAAGCTTTTCCGCATTTCTCTGAATAAGGGGTGTGAATTCATAACTCTGGAAAAAGAGATGGAACATGTACGCAACTATCTTGTGATACAGAGTATGCGGTATCGTAATAAGTTTACCTATGATATTCAGATAGAGGATGAGTTGCTGGAGTGCAGGATTGTTAAATTAATCGTACAACCGCTGGTAGAAAACAGTATATATCATGGGATTAAGAAAAAGAAAACCCAGGGATATATACTAATTCAAGCTTATCGGGACGGTGATGTTCTTATCATTGCGGTGGAAGATGATGGTCCGGGGATGTCTTCTTCACAATGCGCTTCGATTTTGGAGCCGGATCAAGTGGTGGAAAATGTGACAGGTTCTGGAGTAGGTGTGAGAAATGTGGATGAAAGAATTAAACTATATTTCGGAGAAGAGTTTGGGCTGCATTTTAGGAGCATACAGGGAGAGGGAACCAGAGTTACCATATCACTGCCGGTATTATGGGAGAAGGGAGGCGAACATGAATAAAAAGAGAATCATAATCAGCGCCATTATATTTCTGCTGATCCTTATGGTTTTTCCTGTTTTTGATGGGGGTAAAGTGTATCAAAAGCGTACAGGGAATACGAAAGAAATCTACAATAAAGAAGGGGAGGGCAATATTGTCATAGGCGTATCCCTGCCTGACGAAGATTCCTATTACATAAAGGAGATTTGTAGCCGGATGAAGAAGAGGGCCGCAGAAGAAAAGGTGGAGCTGCAGGTTGAGTATGCAGACTGGAACGTGGAAACCCAAAGCCGTCAGCTGCAAAACTTTGTGAAAAAGGGAGTAGATGTAATTATCTTATGCCCTGTAAATGCGAAATCCATGTTAATGTCTTTAAAGGAAATAGAAAAATCAGAGATTCCTGTCATCAATCTTAATATGAGGGTAGATGCTGTTTCCTCCATTTATGTGGATTCATATATTGGAGCTAATAATTCAGAAGAAGCAGCGATGGCAGCTGAAATGATAAAGGAGATGTTGGGCGAGGAGGGTGGAGATATTGCGATTATTGAAGGAGCGCCAGGCAGCGATACTCAGATCTATCGAACCCAGACCTTTGTGGAACGGATGGCATCTTCACCTGAAATTCAGATTGTTGGAATTGGCAATGGGGAATGGAACAGGGAGAAGGCGGGGCTTGTGGCTTATGATTTGATTACGAAAAACCCGGGATTAAAAGCAATATACTGCCATGACAGTGAAATGGCCATGGGAGCGATTGAGACTATTGAGTCATTGGAAATAAGCGGTGAGGTACAGGTGATAGGAATCAGTGAGAAGACTGAATTCATAGAAGCTGTGAAAGATGGAAGATTATATGGCTTTATATCCCAGCCTTCTGATTTTGAAGCCAACACCTGTATTGAGAAAGCCATTGATGCGGCAAAAGGTAAAAAGCTGCGCACCTGGTATAAGGACCCTATTGAGGCAGTTACGAAGCAAAATATTGAGTCCTTTGAAAAAGAATATACAGAGATGAAAAAATAGACCAATCCGGTGAAAATATTGAATTCTTATTTTCACCGGATTGGTCTATATTAATGATGTGAAAGAACTATAAAAAATGGATTAGTGGAGGGAAAAGGATGAAAAAATTAATGGCATGTCTGGTATGTACAACCTTAATGACAGTTGCCCTTGCAGGGTGTGGTGATGGAAGTGCAAAGACTAGTGCCGGCACGAGCGCAAGCAGTGAAAGCAAGCAGTCGGATATTACCATTGGCTCTGTTATCATGAACACTTCAGGAGAATGGTTTGCTGAGGTTATTGCCGGGCAGGAGGCGGCAGCAAAGGATCTGGGAGTTAAGTTTAGTATTGTAAGCTCGGATAACGAGGTTTCGAAAGAATATGATAACGTATCCACATTTGTTTCACAGCAGGTGGATGCCCTTTGTATCTCTCCATTATCAGCAGATGCATCTGTGGCAGCGGTGGAAGCTGCAAAAGAAGCGGGGGTTCCGGTGGTGAACTGGAATACGACCGTGAATACGGAAACAGAAGGTTTTGTTGGAGTCTCTAACTATGATCTGGGAGGTAAGACGGGAGAATACGTGGCTGAATACGTAAAAGAGAATTTCCCGGACGGATGTAAGATGGCCATTCTGGGTAACAGTAACTATGAGGTTGGAGTGGAGAGATGTAATGGGTTTAAAGATAAACTAAAAGATGTGTCGGGTCTTGAAATTGTGGCTGAGCAAGATGCCGAGTTACAGGAAGAGGGACTGGATATCACAGAGCAGATTCTCACGGCCAATCCGGATATACAGCTGATCTGGGCCTGGAATCAGACCTCATTATTGGGATGCGCCGCCGCCCTTCAGAATGCCGGGAATCAGGATATTATTGTTATGGGAACAGATATGAGTGTAGAACTGGCAAAAGATATGCAGTCGGATGAGGTGAAATTACAGGCAATCACAACACAGATGCCCTTTGATATTGGCTATCAGGCGGTTGAGAATGCGGTAAAGGCAGCCAAAGGTGAAAGTATCGACAAAGAAGTTTTAATTCCTGTTAAGACCTATACAAAAGATAAGCCGGATGAATTAGCCACCTACATTGAAGAGCATAAAGATTTAGTGCAGTAAGAGGTGACAGGAAAATAAGAGAAAGAAGGTGGGTAAGGTGACTGACATCGTACTAAAGGCCGAGGGAATTACCAAGCAATTCGGTGGAACTAAAGCTCTTGAAGAGGCTGGATTAGAAGTGGCAAGAGGTGAAGTGCATGCCCTTGTGGGTGCCAATGGCGCAGGAAAAAGCACTTTGATCAAGATCATTACAGGAGCTTATCAAAAGGACGAGGGTAAGATCTGGCTGGAAGGACGAGAAATCGATATTCGTTCCACTTTTGAAGCGAGAGCTTTAGGCATCAGTGCGGTATATCAGGAATTCAGCCTGATTAATACGATTTCCGTAGCAGAAAATATTTATATGGGCAGGTTGATCAGAAAACGCTGGGGTCCATTTCCAAAGGTAGACTGGAAACAGATTAATATGGAGGCCGGAAAGATTTTAGATATGCTCCATGCAGATATAAAACCGGAAACTATTGTGGGAGATTTAAGCGTAGCCCAAAAGCAGATGGTGGAAATTGCAAAGGCACTATCCAATGATATTAAAGTATTGATCATGGATGAGCCGACGGCTTCTCTGTCCGACAATGATATAGAAAACCTATTTAAAATTGTTAAAAATCTAAAGGATAAAGGAATTAGTATCATATATGTTTCTCACCGTCTGGAAGAACTGCCTATGATATGTGACCGTATTTCTGTATATCGGGACGGCAGATATATTAAGACATTGGATATTGAAGATGCTCCAAAGAGTGTGATTATTGAAAATATGGTAGGGGAAAATATGACAGCCACTGAGCAGGTGGATGCTTCACGGGAGGAGGTGCTTTTGGAGGTTAGGAATTTCAGCTCCGGTAAGAAATTCCGAGATGTGAACCTTACCTTACATAAGGGAGAAATCCTTGGAATTGCTGGTCTGGCAGGAGCGGGGAGAACGGAATTCGCGCGTGCTTTGTTCGGTGCTGACCCCCATGATACAGGTGAGGTCTGGATGGAGGGCAGGCGGATTGAGATCAAATCACCTGCGGATGCAAAAAGGGAAGGAATTGGATTTGTAACGGAGGATAGAAAGGAAGAAGGATTGATTCTTGGCATGGATTTGCATACCAATGTAGGCATGACTATCTTAGAAAAATTAAAAAAGAAATTTGGCCTGGATTTACAAAAAGAAGTCGAGCTTACAGATGGGTATATTCAATCCCTGAGTATTAAATGCCGGGATGGAAACCAGAAAACCGGTGATTTAAGTGGCGGTAACCAGCAGAAAGCGGTGATTGCCAAGTGGCTGGCCACAGAACCCAGGGTATTGATTATGGATGAGCCTACCCGTGGGATTGATATTGGATCCAAGAATCAGATTTATGCTCTTATGAACGAGCTTGCGGCTCAGGGAATCGGCATTCTTATGATCTCGTCAGAACTTCCCGAAGTACTTCAGGTATCTAATCAAGTGATGGTATTTGCCGCTGGACGGGTGACGGGGAAACTGGTGAACAAATATCTCACCCAGGAAATACTATTAGATTATGCAACAAGGGCAATTTCATAAGCGGGAGGAATCACAATGAAAGTAAAGAAAATGACAGCAAAAGAGTTTATCGTGAGATATATTATGTATCTTGTCCTGGTCCTCATGTGCCTGATACTGGCGGTGGCAAGCGATAAATTTCTGACCATGAATAATCTGCTGACAATCGTAAAGCAAATATCCATCCAATCCATTGTGGCAATTGGCATGACTATGATTATTATTACGGGAAATATTGATTTAAGTGTGGGATCTATCGTAGCGTTTTCGTCTGTCTCGGCGGCAATGATGATGACTTCCGGAGTTCCTGTGGTAATTGCCTGCATTCTCACCCTGATTATCAGCGGTATCTTAGGACTGATATCGGGTGGTGTGACTGCGAAATTAAAGCTCCATTCCTTTCTGGTAACCCTGGCTCTTATGCAGGCGTTCAGAGGTCTGGCCCAGACTATGACGGGAGGATATCCGGTAGCCGGCTTCGACACATCTTTTGGAAAGCTGGCATCTGCTTCCATTGGACCGGTTCCGCTGTTGGTAGTCTACATGATTGTGTTCTATGCCATCTTTATCTACGTGCTGAAGTACACTGCTTTTGGCCGTTCCATCTATGCCATCGGAGGAAATCAAGAATCGGCAAGACTTTCCGGAATTAATGTGGAAAGGGTTAAAACCATTGTGTTTGTAATCTCCTCCATGCTCTGCGGAGTGGCAGGTCTGCTGCTGACGGCCAAAGTTCGTTCCGGCGATCCAACCTGTGCCAATGGTTGGGAGATGGATACGATAGCGGG
>DVNN01000015.1 GCA_018714325.1 Candidatus Pelethocola excrementipullorum | reverse complement strand
CACCTGAGAATAGTATGTCTGACTGTGATGTTGATCAGCACCGCTGGTTCCAGCGTACATCTCTTCTCTGGAATCTCCATCAAAGTTCAGTACGTCCTCACGCCATACACCAATTTCATTCCATTCTTTCATCAGATCTGCTGCTGCATAAATAGAATCATCCTCCATATATGGTGACATAACTGTATATGGGTCAGCAGCACTGGTAAACCAGAACTCATAATTACCTGCATTACAGCCAACAAGTACGCGGGTATCAGTATTAGATGCAAGGTAGGCACCCAGCAGTCCCACAGTATTGTTCTTTCCTGCTACATCCCAGGGAATAACACCGTCCTTATTCTCTTTTATATATTTAAAATAAGTAGTCATTTCGTCAAATTTGTTGATTGTTCCATCGGTAAGTCCTGCTTCTTTCGCCCAGTCACCGCGGTAGAACATGCCATGGTTGGTATATTGGGTGTAGTGATCCTCAGGAATGAAGTAAATCTCATCTTCGTATTTACATATATCCCAGTCACCATCTGCATCCACCTGTTCCCAGGTCTTTGGTGCATAGGTTTTCAGCATATCTTCTGAAATCGGAAGGAATGCACCCTTCTGGGTATTTTCCCATGCATACAGCCAGTCGGTAGCGGTTGTAATAATATCAAGGGAATCATCACCGCTCAGCAGCTGTACATTGTACTGTGTCTGCCAGTCTGCCCACTCCACATAGGTAAGCTTTAGTTCTGCATTCGCCTTTTCTGTCAGAACCTTATTAAGTTCTTCCAGCATGGCTTCACATCTTCCATTGGTTGGCTTATTACCTAGTACCAGCATGTTGATAACCTCATGGCTGGAAGTGTCGATAGTTCCATCCTCGTTCACAGCTGTGGTGCTCTTAGCATTGTTACCACCGCCGCCGCAGCCTGCAAGACTCCCTGCAGTGAGCGCCGCCATCAAGATTGCCAATGTGCGTTTTGTTAAATTCTTCTTTCTCATCTTAATCCTCCAATTCACTTTTAAATTTATATGCGAACCCCTTATACGGAATCCATATCATCCTTTTACGGCACCTACGGTGATGCCGGAGATAAAGTACTTCTGTACAAAAGGATACAGAAATACAATCGGTCCTGTGGCCACCACTGCCGTCGCCATCTTCAATGTATTGGACGGCAATTCGGTAATTGATACATTCGCTCCCGCCACGGAACCCTTCAATGCATTTGCGGTGTTAATAATGTTGTACAGGTAATACTGCAAAGGTTTATACTTAACTGCAGATCCCAGATAAAGAGAGGACTGATACCATTCATTCCAATATCCTAGCGCCAGGAAGAGTCCTACGGTGGCCAGTGCCGGTTTCAGCATCGGAAATATCAACGCGGTGAAGATTTTAAAGTCCCCGGCGCCGTCAATCTTGCCCGATTCCGTAATTTCGTAAGGCACGGATTTTGCGAAATTCTTCATAAGGATAATCAGCCACGGCGTCATCAATAACTGTAAAAACACCGCCAGGTAACTACCCCTTAGATTTAAGTACCGGGACACCCAGATAAAGGTAGGCGCCATACCTGCTGAAAACAATGTGGTAAAATATATGAAGAAAGATATTATATTGCGGAATGGGAAATCCTGACGTTGCAGGACATACCCTGTCATTGCAATGATAAACAATCCTACTGCCGTACCACAGATTGTCATAATAAGCGTAACTGCATAAGATCCTAAAATCATCTCAGGGAAACGGAACACCCAGCTATATGCGTTCAGAGTAAACCCCTTTGGAAGCATTCCAAACCCTTCTCTACTGATAACACTCTCTGTACTGAAAGATGCAGAGATAATCAGGATAAACGGAAGGAGACAGATAATCGTAAAAAGAATTACAGTTATGTATGAAATTATTTTTAGTGCCAACGAACTTTTATCTAGTTTTATTTTTGTACCCTGCTTTACCATCTCTTTCTCACCTCCTAGAATAATGCATAATCCGGGTCAATCTTCTTCACCACCCAGTTACTGAACATAACCAGGACAAATCCGAAAATCGACTGATATAATCCAACTGCAGATGATGTTGAAAAGTTGTTTTGAGACATCATCATACGGTATACGGAGGTTTCAATAATATCTGTGGTTGCAAATAACTGGGAGTTATTACCCACCATGTTCCAGAACAACCCGAAATTACCTCTCATGATCCCTCCAAGTGCAAATAGCAGCAAGATGATAAAGGTAGGCTTCAAACTCGGAAGAATAATATAACGGATTCTTTGCCAGCTTGTGGCTCCATCCACTTCGGCCGCCTCCACCATACTGGAGTCAATTCCGCAGATTGCCGCGAAGTAAACAACAGATCCATATCCCGTCTGCTGCCACATCTGACAGAAGATGATAATAAATGGCCAGACACCCGCCATACTATAAATCTTAATAGGATTTCCGCCTGTTTCTCTGATCAAAGTATTAAGGGCTCCCGTATCATAGTTCAGGATGTTGAAAGCTATTGCTCCAATCAGTACAACCGATATAAAATAAGGCAGAAACATAATTGTCTGGGATACTTTTTTAAAGTATTTACTCTTGATTTCATTCAGCATAATTGCCAAGGTTATCTGCAGTACGTTTCCCAGAAGAATAAATACCAGATTGTATAATACTGTGTTTCTGGTCAGCGCCCACAACTGCCCGGATTTTAACAAAAAGTCAAAGTTTTTCAATCCCACAAAGGGGCTTCCAAAAATTCCATCCCGAAAATTGTAGTTTGTAAATGCTATGTAGACACCTGGCAATGGACAGTAACAAAAGACAATAAAAAACACCACGGCCGGCATGCACATGAACAATAGCACTTTGTTATCTCTCAGTGTTTTCCACAAAGGTTTTTTGTGGCCTCTTACCGCAACAGCTCCTGATTTCTTCTTCTTCACTTTCACATTATTCTCCTCCCATTTGAAATCGGTTTCTTAATATGTATGTAGAGCATTAAAGCGCACACATAATCACACGTTTCCCATATTAAATTTCCGGCTATTTTCCAGCATTTAACGACAATTTACCTCTAATTTCGTTCAATTCCAGTTTTTATGCCAATAGTCATTTTCAACACTTTGAAACCCGTTTCATGTTTTTATTATATTTAGTTTCACAAAGAATGTCAATAATATTTTAAAATATTATTGACATTCTTTATAAAACTAGTTGTTTCTCCTAAATATTCATCCGTTATTTTATGCATTATTTTCAACATGTCAGCTCCACATGTCATTTCTGATCCTTACACTATATTTTTCTGCAAGAATCTCTCACTACCAACTCCGTTGAAATCAGTTGTAGCTTTGGCGGATTCTCACCCTCGATTGCGGCTACAGCAGTTTCAATTATCATGTCCCCAAATTTTTCATACTTATATCCCACACTGGTCAACCGAGGTGTCTCAGTTTCAGCGATAAAGGTATTATCAAAACTGATGACAGAAATATCTTCAGGTATCCTGAGATCGTGCTGGCGTATGGACTGCATGATGCCCATGGCCATGAAATCATTAATTGCGATCACTGCGGTAGGTAATCTCATACCGCTCTCCAGCAATTCATTCATAACCGTAAATCCTGCTTCTACCGAATATTCTGAAGTCTCAACAATATACTCTTCATGAAAATCAATCCCATGCTTTCGAAGACTGCTTCGGTAGCGAATCCGCTTTGCATTGGTAGAACTTACATCTTTTCTGCCTCCAATCAGACAAATCCTCCGATGTCCTAAGCCGATCAAATAGTCCATCACCTCTTCCATGGCATGGTTCTGATCAATACAGACCTGGTAACAGTCACTAC
>DVNN01000208.1 GCA_018714325.1 Candidatus Pelethocola excrementipullorum | reverse complement strand
CTGACATCATCATCAAGCAGATCCGTGCACATGGCATACAGACCATCATGCTGTGCTTCTGCTTCAATCTTATTCTCATCAAGATAGCTGTGTCAGCTGCTTCCCCGTCTTTTGTAACAGCTATCGATCCGATAAATCTTGCTGGATCATGGGGATTTTCCGTTGTTTTTTGGTCTTGCCAGAGTCTAAGATAATCTAAAACTCCTGCAAATGCTTCATACAATTCCCACAGGGCAGGGTTTTTGCACCTGACCCTTATAGGTTAGACGTGCCTTATAGTGTGCAGAGAAAATAAAATGTTGAAAGAATACAGATACTTTGTTAAAGTGTTAATAAATACATAAAATAAACCCTAAAATTCGCACAATATGTAAAAAAATGGTAAGTAACAAAAAATATAAAGGGAGGGGGTTCAAAGGATGGAGAAAAGAGTTTGGGGGAAATTCAGGCAAATCAATCTGAATAAAAAAGTCATGTACATGACGTTGGGGGCATTTTTATTGATATTTGCCCTATGTTTTTTGATTATAGCATTTATTTTCTCCTATAGAGAGCGGGATCAGGCGAAGGAAATGCTCCTGAATGTCTATGACAGGATTGATACAAGGCTGGACAAATACGTGGGGGATATCGATATGGCCTCTTACACCGTGATGTACAGTAAATGGGTACAGCAACTGTTAGGGGGGAATATATTTACTTCCCAGGCTGAGCTGCAGAGCTATCGTAGAAATGCGTCCCATTTTCTGAGCAGCTATTCTTCCATGAACGATAATCTGAAGTGTTTCCTGGTGTCCAGGGATCATTCGTATGTAAAAAATAATAACAGTTATAACGTTCGGCAGAATTTCGATATCAGCAATCAGGAATGGTACAGGACTCTGGAAGAAAATGCAAAATACAGGGAATACGGCACATCGGAGATTTTGGACAAGAATGCGGGTGAGAACTCCATGACAATCTACTATCAGGTTCAGAACATCTACACATTCAAACCTATGGGTGTCTTTGTGGTATGCCTGGAATATGACCGTTTTAGTTTTATCGGGGAAATGCTTAATGAAAATGAATATGTATTAATCCGGGATCAGGAGGGGAACACCGTGTATTCAAACATGGGGGAACGGATGGAGCGGCTGGGGGATCTGGAAGCTGTACAGGGTGAGATTGCCGGAGATAATGAACTGATGCTCTACAGGGAAAAAACCATGGAAAATGGGTGGGACATCTGGATTCTGAAGGAAAATGTCACCCTGCTTGACAGCATCCGGAATAATTTCTATATATTCCTGATCATGATACCGGTTGCTCTGGTGTTTATGGGAATTTCCCTTATGTTTTCCCGATATCTGACAGTTCCCATTGTACGGTGCACAAAAGCGCTGAAGGAGGTGCGCAACAGGAATTTCAACGTGGTGATTCCCAATACATACAAAGATGAAATAGGGGGTATGATTGACGGATTCAACGATATGTCCCTGAATATCCAGCGGCTGATTGATCAGAACCGTTTGATATATAAGTCGCGTCAGCAGGCGGAATTCAAGATTCTCCAGCAGAGGATCAATCCGCATTTCCTGTGTAACACGTTGGAGATCATCAACGGCATGATTCTGTACGGGGACGACGAAAAGGCCGTTGAGCTCACAGGGATGCTGGGTAAGATGTACCGATACGATCTTGGGGAGGATGACATTGTTCCAATCCGAGAAGAATTGTCATACCTTAAAAACTATCTGGATATTCTCTCATATAAATACCGGAATCTCCAGGTGGTCTATGAAGTGGACGATGAGGTTCTGGACTGCTCCATACTGAAGTTTATCTGTCAGCCTCTGGTTGAAAATGCTCTAAAGCATGGTTTCAGAAAGAAAGTGAGCAAGTGTAGAATCGAGATCAGGATATGGCGCGAGGATGACTGGATTATGATTTATGTGAATGATAACGGTGAGGGTATAAAGAAACCACTTCTGGAGGAACTTCAGGAAAAAATCCAATTGCTGCAGCAGGATCAGGCTACAGAGATCAATAATCACATTGGCGTGCTGAACACTGCCAGAAGGATTTTCCTTCAATATGGCAGCAAATGCTATTTTGGAATTGTGACGGGAGTGAACAGTGGAACCAGAATTGAAATCCATATACCTGCAAAGGAGTAGAGATGTATACAATATGTATTGCTGAAGATGAATATTATGTGCAGAAAAGTATAGAGGCCAGAATCAATGCACTGCATCAGGATCTGGTTATCAGAGGGTGTGCATACAGCGGTTTGGAGGCCGAGGAGATCTACTATGAGTACAAGCCTGATATCTATTTCGTGGATATCAACATGCCTCAGTGTAGTGGACTGGAATTCATAGAAAAAATCAGGAGTGAGGACCAGGACAGCAAGACGGTATTCATCATCGTGAGCGGTTACAGTGACTACCAGAATATGAGAAAAGCTATATCTGTCAATGTATTTGACTATCTCAAGAAACCCATAGTGCCCTCCGAGTTTGTCACGATTATTGAAAATGCCATAAAGGAAGTAGACAGGTTGAAGCGTGTAAGCCGTCCGGCCAGGCGAGAGGAGATTTTTTTTGATGATTATCTGGAGTCGGTGAATAACAAAAAGATGAGCGGCACATTAGTTCTTCTGCTGCAGTACAGTGAGAATTCTAAAATGTTGGAGGAGTTTTCACAAAACCTGAAAGAATTGGGGAAATATATGCACTTTATTTTTAAAAATACGGAATATGTGCATGTTTTTTATTTTCAAGACCGTAAGATTAAGGGCAGGTTCATCGAAAAATCCGTACTCCGGGCTGGAGTACGGATTTTGGGCGGCAGTGTGTTTTACCGGGAAATGGGAGAGAATAACATGGAGGAGGAACTGCGAATTATGGAACGCATGTTGAATCTGCGTTTTTTTCGTAAGGTTTCCTGTAAAGCGGTGGAAGAAGAGGGTCAGCCACAACCGGATATGCTAAAAGATATGCCATTTATACTTCTGAGAAAAGACCAAAAGAGTGCTGAGAAACTAATCCGGCAGAGAATGCTGCAGTTGCGGGAAAACGAAGATACGGAGCTTCTGGATGCGTTTTTCCATCAATTTGTATTCATGGCGGTAAAGAAATACGATGAGGAGGAGATCATGGTTCCTGAAAATCTGAAAAGAGATCTTCTTCTTTTTTCCATGGTCAGGTTTCGGGATATACAGGAGGTAGAAGAATATCTGCTCATGAATATTGGTCAATTATTTGAGAGCCTTTATCAGAAGGAGCCGACAGAATTGATTGACAAGATTTGTGAATATATCTATACCCATTACGATGAACCTCTGAACCTGAATGCGCTGGCCGGAATTTTCTATCTATCACCCAGTTATCTGTCCCATTACTTTAAGAAGCACAAAAGTCAGTCGGTGGTGAGGTTTCTGGAAGATTTCAGACTGGAGAAAGCCACTGAATATCTGGAAAAGACGGATTTGCCAATCGCCGATATCGCCGGGAAGGTGGGGTATGGGGATGGTAATTACTTCGCAAAGGTATTTAGGAAAAAATATAATAAATCGCCCAGCGATTATCGAAAAGATATGTCGAAATAGATAATAAAAGCAGGATATTACCCTCTGATTCGAAAAATATTACTAACGATAAGACTTATTGAGTTGCTATAATTTGTACATAAGCACAAAGTGAGAAACTGTAAAGAGAGGAGCGTATTTATGAAGAAGATGGTAAGTATTCTGTTGGCAGCATCCATGTTTGCAAGTGTACTCGCAGGATGTGGAGGAAACGGCGGCCCATCTAATGTAGAATCGTCAGGTCAAGGGTCCGAAAGCAAGGGTGACGATGGAGATCAGGTCACGATTTCCTTCTATTCCTGGTGGGCCGATGCTGAACAGCAGATGGGAAATGCACTGATTGAAGCATTTGAAAAGGAGCATCCGAACATCAAAGTGGAGCCCACTTATATTGCGGAAAGTGACTATCTCAGCAAATTGAACACTCTGGTGGCAGCGGACAACATGCCGGATGTATATTATCTAAATGAATATCTGGTGACGGACTGGGGAATATCAGGGGTATCCGCAGATATTAATCCGTTGTTCGATGAGATTGGTGTAAATCCGGAGGATATCTGGTTGGAGACGGCATTACATAAGAGTGATGATAATCTGTATGGAATTAATTATGGTTCAACGACTATCGCATTTTACTATAACAAGAAGATGTTCGAGGAAGCTGGGATTACACCTCCCAAAAGTGATGCCACCGATCCATGGACCTGGGAGGAATATGTGGATGCGGCCATTAAATTGACAAAAGATATCAATGGAAACACCCCTGCGGATGAGGACTTCGATTATGATAGTTGTACACAGTTCGGAACGACAATGACCGGTTCATGGATTTACTGGCTCCCCGTACTGTATGCGGCAGGGACATCCATCGCAGATGATGCGGGAGAAAAACTGGAAATCACTTCCCAGACAGCCAAGGACGCGCTGCAGGCAATCGCAGATCTGAGCAGTGTACATCAGTGCGCGCCGACGGTAGGTGTGACGGACAGCGTATTTTCTGATACATCAGCGATGTTGATGAACGGTCAACTAGGAATGTTTATCGGCGGAACCTTTCTTCTGGGTAACTTCACTGCTGAGAATTATGATGTGGGTATCGCACAGATTCCGACCATGAATGGGGCAAAACCAAGCAATATGGTCTGGTCGGCAGCATATGCAATGTCGGCAAAATCAAAACATCCAAAGGAGGCGGCACAGTTCCTGGAATTCATGGCAGACTTTGACAACTCAGTCAAAGAGTCTAAAGAGTCCGGCATCGGGCTGGGGGCACTGCCGAGTACAATTAAGACTCT
>DVNN01000014.1 GCA_018714325.1 Candidatus Pelethocola excrementipullorum | reverse complement strand
GTGTGTGTACCCACCGGTCATAATCTTTGATCTGGGCTTCGGCAATGCCCTCAAGTCTTTTGCGTATTCCTCCGCCCCATATTCCAAAACCTTTAAAATGTTTTCTTCTTCTGTCTTTTTAGAAAATTCTTCGAGCATCTTACTGAAATCGTCGAACCCATCCGCATAATATTCGAATTGACTCATTCTGCCACTTCCAATGAAAAATAACTATGAAAAACCTTGTCTTTCTCGACGTACTCATGATAAATCGTTGGATGTTTCCCAATATCTCGAAGTCTTTCTCGCAACTCAATAAGTTTTTCGTGTTTGGGTGTTTTGGAGTAGAAGCTCACTTGATAAGTCACCCTATTTTCATACTCCTCACCAGACGCAAGCACATCCTCCCAGATATAATCCCAATAGACTGTACGCGGGTACTTATTTTCATTTTCATTACTTGCAACGCCCTCATTCACCGGAATATCAAGCGAATGCAATAAATTGCTTAATTCCTCTTTTGTCATAAGATTCTCACCTCTTTATCAGGCCTGACAAGTGTTAGCTCCGTCTCTAAAAAGCCGTATTTATTCGCCATGTGTGCGGCATTGTATACCTGGTGCTGCGCTCCATCAATTACGCAAACGCATTTGCTATCAATTGCCTTATAACGCGGGATGCGGATTTTCATTGTTATCTCAATGCCACCCTGGCCGAGTTCATATTTCAACCTGTCAAATACGGATATCTCGTTATACCAGATAGTCATATTTTGATCGATCAATATCTCTTCCGGGTAATCTTTGCTTTCATCCGTATCTTTACGATAGAGTCGAAAGCGCCCATCGGTGTACTCTGGAAGTTCCATCATGGCGCCACCTCACTTCCCAGCTGCCAACTTAAAATAAGGCTTGCGTAATTCTGCTCCCATTCATACAGCTTGTGGTGATATGCGTAATATACATAATTTTTTAATAAACTGCGATAAGTTAAGTCCGTTTCAGGGTCACGTCCGGGGTTTAGCATATCAAGCCTTGTTTCCCCCTCAGCCAAATACCTCTCAAGGGCTTCATCGGGGAAGTAGGGTGGAATCTGGAATTCCTCCCGTACTTCATTCAAAAGATCATCCATCATTCCACCTCACTATTATTTACGGGGTAGGGGTAGTCACCTGTGTTACTGGTAAGACATACTCTTCTAGTTTTGTCACATCAAATACCACTGCGGTGTCGTCGTCAAGTGCTCTACCATTTGCATATACCTTGCCAATAATTACATCAGCATCATCCATTGCTTTTGTCTCTTCATATGTTTTCATGTGTACCGAGCTCATTCCCATCACATATGCTTTTTCGATTGTGATGATCGCTTTTCCCAGTGGTACGTTTGCGTCTACAATTTTTTCTATTGGCATGAAGGATGTATTTCTGTATCCGCCTGTTAATGCTTCGCCGTACAATGCCGGATCAACGAATTCCGCTTCATCATTTGGATTGCAGATGAGGTACAGGGTTCCAACCGTGCGCAATCCCTTATTGGACAGTGTCTTTCTAACTGCTGCCAATCCTTTCGGGCTGAATTTTGTAATGTTTGTAAGTACAGTCTTCGCCTTGTTGGTTCCATCACTGTTAGTAGTTTCGATTTGTCTCATGATTCCGATAGGGGCATTCTTTCCATCACCGTCAAGATATCCTTGCACAAGCCCGTCCTGCACGGCTTCGGATAAGATCGCTGTAAAATACTTATCCACAAACGGCAAGGCCAGGTCTTTAATAGCTTTAGGAATAACCAAGAATACGGTCATTTTGTGAAGTTCAGTATTTAGAGACGTAAATGTTGCTGACAGTTCACCAGTGATCGGTCCGGTTAAATCCCCCCATGCAGCCGCCCCGGTTTTTGATGCAACAAGCCATTTCTTCACGTTAGCAGGCGCAAAATTGATGAGTTTCATGATATTGCTTGCTTTTTTCACATTATCCAAGGTTCTGTCAATGATTTCATTAGGGATAATGTCGATCTGCTGCGCCGTGACCGCCTGTTTAATATCCTTAAACTTCTCATAGAAATCTTTCTCTTTCTGAGACAGGTTTGGCAAATTCAGAGTTTTCCGATATTCTGCATCATAGGCAGCTTTAGCACTTTGCTCTGTTATCTCCTTAATAAGTTTTTCATTTTTTGCCGTTACGATCATGTCAGCGGCATCATAGATGGCCTGCGCCTTATCCTCTGGCTTTGCATCATTTAACATCTGTTTAACTTTTTCCTGTAATTCTTTGCTTACTCCATCGATTTTCATTTTGTTATATCTCCTTTTCCTGAATTAAAAAAAGCACCAAACCCAGTGCTGTCTTCTGGTGTGCCACCTTCTGGCGTTTTAGCTTTTTGTTCAAATAGTGGTTTTAACTTTTCAGCCACTGCCTGAGCTATTTTCTCGCCATCAATGCAAACCATTTCTGTTTGCAAAGGTGTATTAACAATCATGTTTCTGATTGACTTCATGGCCGACTGGTTCATTCCAGTCTCTTTTTCTTCTACCGTCTCAGTGGCAAAACCATAATCAATAGACTCTTTGGCAGTCAGCCACGTTTCCTCATTCATCAGTTTTTTAACTTCATCCTCTGTTATATTAACTTTGTTGAGGTATGCATTGATTGACGCTTGCGTGATCTTGTCTAAATCGTCAGCCTGTTTTCTGAAATCATTTGCGTTCCCAGATCCGTAAGTCCATGCGTTGTGTATCATCAGCAACGACGCAGAATTCATAATCCTTTCATCTCCGGACATAAAAATAACAGATGCCGCCGAACAAGCGAATCCGTCACAATATGTAACTACTTTACTTTTGCTATTTTTCAGGACATTGTAAATTGCTAAGCCCTCGGCCACGTCGCCACCATACGAATTTATATGGACATTAATTTTGTCAGACTCAATAGACCGTAACTCCTTTACGATTCCGTAAGCGTCGGTATCCTTTTCCTTCCATGGGTACCCGGTAATATCTCCGAAAATATACAGATCCGTTTCCTTCCCGGAAGTTTCTAGCGAATAATATTTTCCCATTCTATTTTCCTTTCGTTTTATTTACTGTTTAACCCACAGCTGGGAGATAGTTCGATCACCTCATCTTTCCACAATAGATGCATCTATAGATATAATCCTTTTCAGATGATTCATAGCGCTTCCTGTATCTGTGCTTACAACGCTTTTGTCTCCAGCGAATAAGCAAGTTTTCAATAAGTCTTATCAAATTTTCCCTCCTTCCCATTCTCCGGACAAATCATTCGTGTAATTCTTTGTAATTACTCTTTCTTTACTAAACTCATTATCGAGCGGCTCCCACCCTACCATTTCACGAATTTCATCCAGATTAAATCCGATCCCTCGTAGCTTGTCCAGATTATTAGCGCTCTCAATAA
>DVNN01000207.1 GCA_018714325.1 Candidatus Pelethocola excrementipullorum | reverse complement strand
AATCCCGCAAAAAGAACTACAGCAAGTAATAGCAAGATAGATATCAGGCAAGTACCAGGAAGGAATCCCCTATGAACGTAACAGCAAAATACATTGGGAAAAAGGCAGTGAGGGCCGTCAACAGTTTCGTGAATTTTGCGATGCTGGCAGCGATTCTTCTCCTGTTTTCCTTCGGCTGTTACGCTCTCTGGGATTCCAACCAGGTATTTAATGCGGCGGACCCTGCACGGTATAAGATTTATAAGCCCCAAGCCCATGATGAGGGAAAGTCCTTCGGGGAACTTCAGGCGCTAAATCCCGAAGTGTTCTCCTGGCTCACTGTTTATGGTACGAACATCGATTATCCAGTGGTACAGGGCGAAAACAACATGAAATACGTCAATACCAATGCGGAAGGCAGCTACTCTCTCTCGGGAAGTATCTTCCTTGACTGCGATAATCAGAAGGATTTTTCAGACTTTAATTCGATTCTCTTTGGACATCATATGGAAAAACAGGCCATGTTCGGTGAGATTGGGCTATTTACAGATAAGAGCTATTTCGATGCCAGATTGTACGGAAACTTGTACTACGGCGGCCAGGATTATGGGTTGGAGTTCTTTGCCTTCCTACATACGGATGCCTATGATGCAACGGTCTTTGCGGCAGGTGTTCAGGGCAAAGAAGCACAGCAGAGATATTTGGATCATCTGCTGAATATAGCAATATTCACTCGTGATATCAGGGTGACTGTGGAAGACCGGATTGTGCTGCTCAGCACATGCTCGGGGGAAAGTACTAACGGACGGGATATTCTCATTGGGAGGATCACGGATGAACTTTACCACGATGCATTCAAAACGAAAGAAATGAACAATACAGGGACGCAGGGCACGGTAGATGAGCAGTCGGATCTATGGGGGAATATTCCCGGATGGCTGTTGATTGCAGCACTGGTGATCCTTCTCATCCTGGTTATTGTTATTAATCATAAAAACTATAAACGCAGGCATCTTCCTTATGAAGGGATCTTTGAAAATGAAAACGAGGAGTAATGAAATATGGGCATGATTTGCAAGGCAAAATATAAAGAGGTCATAGCGCTTTGTTTGATGTTTGTCTGCTGTATGATCGTGTTATCCGCGCAGACCGCATATGCGGCACCGGGCTCCAATCCGGTGACACTGCCGGGAGCGCAGACGTTTACCAAACCGGAATCTTCTTTGACTGATGATACGTTTACCTATAAGCTGACGGCAAAAGAAACCGGGAACCCCATGCCCTCCGGCAGTACGGACGGTGTGTATGCATTCACGGCCAGTGGTACAGTCAGCATGGATATCGGGCCGGTTACCTTTACCCAGCCCGGTACTTATCACTACGAAGTTGCGCAGTCAGTCACATCGTCAAAGACCGGTTATACCTATGATTTGCGGGTATATGCCGTAACCGTCTACATCAACACGGCTCTGGAAGCAGATGTCATCATCAAAAATGAAGATGGTGACAAGGTGGACTGTATCCGGTTTGAGAACCAATACGAACCGTTGGCAGGCGACCCTTCGGACAAGGGAAACAGTGGTACAGCCGGCGGCACCAGCGGGCCAAAGACCGGTGACAATTCTATGCTGGAACGGTACCAGGCAATGCTTGGCATCAGCGGCCTTCTCTTCCTTGTTTGGGTGGGAGGCCTGTTCATGACCAGGAAGCACAAGAAGGAACTAAATTTATAATTTAATTGAAAAGACCGCAACTCCCCGCTGGCCGCGGTGGAGTCTGCAGTCTTTCTTTTTCGGATGGATAGTAAGTGGTAGATGAAGGAATGAGGATATGAAAGATTATGAAATATATAAAGGAAAGATATTTGGGCAGTTAACGATTCAGGCGATGTACCGGGATTCAAAAGGGATACTTAAGTGCAGTTGTTTGTGTGATTGCGGAAATAGAACCGAAGCCTATTGGTGCAATGTGAAATATGGCCGCACGAAGAGCTGCGGGTGCAAAGAAGAGGCTAACCGCAGGAGATTTAAGGATATCACCGGACAGAGATTTGGGAAACTTATCGCCCTTTCTCCGACCGAAAAACGAAAAGGTGGAAATGTAGTGTGGAAATGCCGGTGTGACTGCGGAAATCTTTATGAACAGACCCGAAGGAATCTTATACGCGGGTATTCCAGGCATTGCGGCTGTGAAAAGAGAAGGGGTAACCCTGGCAAGTCCCGTGATCTTACCAACCAGAAGTTCAACCGCCTGGAGGCCCTTTATCCAACCCCAAAACGGACAAACAGCGGTTCCGTAATCTGGCGTTGCATTTGTGACTGTGGAAAAGAAACGGAGATTTCGGAAACGGCATTGGTGCATGGCAGCCAAATAAGCTGTGGCTGCCGGATGCGGGAGGTGGGCAAGGACCTGTCTGCCCATCTGCATTTTATAGACGGTACGTGTATCGAGTTTCTGAAACGGAAGCAGCGCCGGGACAATACAAGCGGATATCCCGGAGTCTACCGGGTAGAAAACGGAAAATATAGAGCGGGAATCACATTTAAAAAGATCCGGTATCATCTGGGAACGTATGATACCTTTGAGGAAGCAAAGCAAGAACGCCAGAAGGCGGAACTGCGCTATCATCAATCGTTTCTGAACGAACATAACATAAACTGAATATAGCATGAAAAACGCTTGACAAAATATGTGAACGCGTTTATAATTCAAACAAAAGTAAACGCGTTCGCAATTTGAAATTAAACATTGAAAGGAGGATAAGATGTAGATTTCTTTCCTTGACGAGCGGTTTGAAATAAGATAGTATTTTTATGAGTTAATGTGTTCACAAAATTAATTAAATATCTGCAATTATCGAATAAATATATAATCTATGGCTGTTTATGAAAAAGGAAATGAAACAAAACGACGTTTAATTATGTCGATGTACAATAAATTAAAGGTGCAGGACGCTTCGGAAATTACGGTACGGGAATTAGCAAAGGAGAATAATTGTTCTCCAGCGGCGTTGTATCGACATTTTGAAAGTCTGGAATATTTGATCATCCTTGGTTCCATAAGATTTTTTACTGACTATATGGCTGAATATGGCCAGCTGATGGATTCCAACAATAACCTGATGGAATTGTATATCAAGGGATGGAAATTATTCAACAAGTATGCATTTGAAAGACCAGATTTGTATTACAGACTTTTCTGGGGCCAGTATCATGAGATGTTCTCAGATGCACTGGATGAATACTTTGAACTATTTCCCGTGACAGGATCGGAATTGTATCCAGCATATTTCTATACACTGCTGTTTACAGATGATATCAGAGAACGAGATTTTCTGATGTTAAGACGGGCTGTGAATTATAACATGCTATCCGACGATGATGCTGCTTATTTTAGCAAATCTAATACGCTGATTGTTAAGGGAATGCTTGAAATGTATATGGGGCGTGATCTGGAAGACAGAAGACAAGGAGAACAGGAATGTAATCAGTTGCTTCTGAAAAATCTTGAAAAAGTTTATGTTTCATCTGAACGTGAACTTTGAATGCAAGGAGGGATAAAGATATTTGATGCAAATTGCAGGTCAGTGAACACATTAACTATTTTTTTACTTTAAAAAGTGTACGCGTTCACTAATGGGCTTTGTGGTACCGTGGGGAAAATATACTTCATATGTAAATAGGAGGGTTTTATGGTAATTACAGGTAAGAAACGATGGCTTGTGCTGATTGTTGTATCTTTGATGGCAGGCGTTATGGTATATGTACCTTTCCTGCGCTACAGCTACTATGATCAGATGGTAATGCTGTTTTCTGAATATAAACCGGTTGCATCTGCAGCCAATGTAAATGAATTTATAGGCGATTTCAGTTTCTGGTTTGGCCTGATCTGTACGATAGGTTATCCTATCGGTGGTATTCTGGTAGACAAATTTGGAGAAAAGTGGATGCTGATCATCGGTTCTGTCATGATGGGAGTATGTTCTTTTTGGTTTGGCCTGGTGCCGGATAAGTTATCCATTATTATCATCCATGTTTTATATGGTGTTGGTACCAGTTTCTTTATCTGGAATGCGTATCTTAAGACAACACGTAAGATGGGTACTGCTTCCGAACAGGGTTCCATGTTCTCAACCTCTGAGTTTGTAAGGGCAATCATGGGTATGATCCTTGGCTTCCTTGGTGTCGCTTTGTTAAACCGGGCGATTATGCCTGGTGATACAACTGATCTGGCGATTCTGGGAGTACAGTGGAGAAATATGCTGTTTTTCAACGGCGCCCTGTTCATCGTGTTAGCAGTAATCGTATTTTGGGTAGTTCCGGGTAACATCATTGGTGGAGAGGATGCAGAACTTGCTGCATCTGGAGATGGTGCTCCTTCACAGGAAAAATTGTCCGCCGCATCTGTGTTCAAAGTACTGAAGATGCCTGGCACATGGCTGCTTTCTCTGCTGATTTTCTTCTGCTTCTCTTTTACCTCTGCTGCAAATGGCTATCTGGGTTCTTATACGGTAAATGTTCTTGGTATTTCTCAGACGCAGGCGAGTACATTTGCGGTTGTTCGTAATTACATCATCGCCGGACTTGCTACGCTAGCAATTGGTTTTATTGCAGATAAGATTGGTTCCAAAGTGAAAACACTGGGATATTATCTTGCTATTGCGACTGTTTTAACTGTGGCAGTTCTGGTTACTAAAAATGCAATGTTTGTCTGTGTTGCTGTAACTTTTGTATTTGCAATTGTATATACCGGCATGCGTGGTATATACTTTGCGACTCTGGGTGAAGTTGGTATTCCGCTGTCCCTTACAGGTGTTGCAACCGGAGTGATCTCCCTGATCTGTTATCTGCCCGACGTGTTCTTTGCAAAATTAGCTGGCATATGGCTGGATAAGTACGGAAACTTTGGTTATGACCTGATCTGGTACTGGGTCATTGGCTGTGGGATACTGGGTATTCTGGTGGCATTTGTTTCGGTACGTTACTCTAAGAAACTGAAAGCAGAGAGGAATTTATGAAAGGGCGGTGCTTATGAGTACGACACATATGATTATAGCAGGGGCCTTAATTGTAATCGACCTGCTGATCTGTATGGCAATTGGTGTAAAAACAAAAGGTAAGGCGAAAAATGCAGAGGATTACTTTATAGGTGGAAAAAAGACAGGGACACTTCTGCTTTTCCTCACTGCATGGGCAAGTTTCAGCGGTGCGGGTAATTTTATAGGTCAGGCTGGAAGGGGAGCATTGGAGGGACTCAGTGCTTACTGGCTGTGGCTTGGCGAGGGCCTGCTGGGGGGAATTATCATGGGATATATTCTGGCACCCTATCTGGCCCGGTTTAAATATCTTTCCATGCCCCATTTTATTTCCGGTTATCTCTTTGGAGGAGACCATTATATTCGCAGGGTAGGAGGTCTGGCAGCCCTGATGCCGAATGTGGTCTGGCCTGGTGCACAGATCATGGGTGTTGCCTATGTATTGCAGCAGGTATTTGGAATCGATTATCGGATTGCCGTTATTGTGTGTGGGGTTGTTTTCATTTTTTATACGGTAAATGGAGGTCTGGAAGCGGTTATCTATGCAGATGCACTTCATGGAACCATTCAGATGATTTTTGCAGTGATAGTTATCTTTTTCGGACTAAAGCTGTTTGATTTTGATTTCGGGTATCTTGGGGATCAAATCATGCAGATAGATCCCGCAAAATGGGATTTGTTTGTTGAGCAGCCAACGGTTATTCTGACTGGTTTTTTAACCGGTCTGGTGGGAGCTGTCTCTAATCCCATCTTCTGGAATCGTGCATTTGCAGCGAAGGATGTGAAGACGGCAAGACGGTCCTACGGAGTTACCTTTTTCCTGAATATTATTTTGGTTTTTATTATGATCGCCATTGGAATTGCGTCTCTTATGTTTACTAACGCAGGAGATCAGGCCTTGATTTGGGTGATCCTGAATAAAATGCCTCCCATCTGCAGTATTATTCTGGCGGAAAGTGTTCTGGCTGCCTGTATGTCCTGCGCGGATACCCACTTAAATTGTGCAGCGGCTAATGTGGTTTCTGATATTATGGATCCGGATTCTAAACTAGATGGGGAAAAAAGTATTAAATATGCTAAATTGGCCACACTGGCGGCTGGAGTTATTGCAATCTTATCAGGTCTATATGCACCATTTATCTACGCATTAGGTACTTATGGATATACAGTTTGCGGTGGAGTTTTGATTCCCATGTTTGTGATGGGATTGATATTCCGTGATCGTAAATCAGAAAAATTCCGCTCCAAACTTAGTGTTAAAGCGGCCCAGATTGGTGCGACTTTGGGCATTGCTTCAGCAATTGCTTTTGAAATCATTCCGCCTTTATCTGCGGTATTTGGAGGCGGGGTGATACCTGCTATTGTGGTAACGGTATTGGGGACTTTGATACCGAACCTTTTTCTAAAAGATCAGAGTTGGGAGTAAAATTCAAACTCATCAAGTGGCAAGTGACAAAGCGGAAGATTATCCGCTTTGACTTGAAAAATCATAAAAGGAGAGTAAAATATGAACAACAAGAACAGACCTATAAGGCTTGGAATGCACACCTATACACTGCATTTTTTTGGCCTTGGAGAAAGCTGGGGATTCGGCAAGGACTACTATTTTGAGCAGACCATGTCTCTCTACGAGCTGATGGATAAGGCTGTAGAGTGGGAGCTTGATGGTCTCCAGATTACTAAAGTTGACCTTTTAACAACTGCGAAGGAAGACCCATTCATGACAGATAACCTGAAAAAGGTGGCACAGGCTGCCAGGGAGCATGAGTTATTCCTGGAATTCAATTCTTCTTTCCAGGCAGGCAGTGATTCCCGTGTAAACTGTACAATAAAAGAAGCGCTGCAGATCGGACATGATCTGGATGCCGAACTGGTTAAGTTCAGTCTGGATATTATTCGTCCCAGAGAACTCTACGGATCCTGTATGCACCCGGATGTTATGCGTCAAATGGCTGATAGATATGATGAGTTTAAGGCGGCGATTCCTATGATTGAAGAGTATGGGATGCAGATTGCAATCGAGAATCATACGGATACATTTGCCGATGAGATCTTGTGGATTGTCGACAAGCTAAATCATCCACTAATTGGAACCTGTGTGGACACGATGAATCCGCTTCAAGTTATCGAAAACCCCTATTATGCCATGGAGCGTATGCTTCCAAAAGCATACTGCTGTCATTTCAGTGATGACACTATCGTCGTAGATCCTCTGGGTGTACATAACATCGGTTCCGCACATGGTCAAGGATCTATGGACTGTCCCAAGAT
>DVNN01000206.1 GCA_018714325.1 Candidatus Pelethocola excrementipullorum | reverse complement strand
TATACCAAATAAATGTATGACAAGGAGCAATCAGAATGAAACGAGCAGTACATCGACTTTTGAAGGCGTTGTCAGAGCCGGATGAGCATCTGGATGTAATCAGATCCAGACAAATGATGAATCTGAAGGCTCTGGATCCCTTGAAGCACTTGTATCGAACCTTGGATACAAAGATATACAATGAAGGCCGGGAGGTGGATTTCAGGATTTATTTTCCCTGTGAGGAGTCTTATGAGGCCATAGACAGAGAGCATTTTATGGAGAATCATCCGGAAACCGCCTATCGGAATATGAATGATAATACATATCCGGTGCTGTTGTTTATTCACGGAGGAGGATTTACAACCGAAAGTGTGGAGAGTTATAATAAGGTTTGCTGGAACCTGGCAAAGCATACGAAACATGTGGTGGTCTCCATAGATTATGAACTGGCTCCGGAACAGAGATTCCCCCGGCAGGTGGAGGACTGTTATGCCGTGGCCAAGGCTGTCTTTACAGACCGGACCATCCTCCATGTGAATCCCGATGAGATCACAATTATCGGCGACAGTGCCGGAGGTAATCTGGCGGCCGCGGTCTGCCAGATGGCCAGGGAACGAAAGGAATTTATGCCGGCGAGGCAGATTCTGATCTATCCCTGCCTGAACAATGATTACTCCCTGAACACCCCATATCGGTCGGTGATTGAAAATGGCACGGACTATTTGTTGACCCGGATGAATATGGAGGATTACCTGAACTTTTATCAGTCTTCCATCGAAGATAGGAAGAACCCCTATTTTGCCCCTCTTATGGCGGCGGACTATCATGGACTTCCAAAGGCCTTAATTATCACCGGAGAATTCGACCCGCTGCGTGATGAAGGTGAAGAGTATGGCAGAAGGCTGAAAGATGCGGGGGTTTTTGTAACTTTACATAGGATTGAAGATGCAGTTCATGGATTTTTCCTTCTGCCTCCGGCATATCCTGCGGTAAGAAAAACTTACGAATATATCAATGATTTTTTAAGCGAGGATGGAATTGGTGTTTCAATCGAAGAAAACCAAGTGGCGAACACTTGAAAATACAGCTAAAATATTTCCGGCTACAAGCGGGAAAAGAGATGAGAGAGTCTTCCGTTTTGCCTGTGTACTGAAGGAAGATATCCAGGAGGAGCTGCTTCAGGAAGCCTTAAATCGGGCTTTGGAAGAATTCCCTCTATTCCTTTGTGTGCTCAGAAAGGGATTGTTCTGGAATTATCTGGAGGAATCGGACCTGCGGCCAATCGTTCGTATGGAATACCGCCCTCCCTGCAGTGCTATCTATGTAAGAGATCAAAAGAACCTGTTATTTGAAGTTACTTATTATAAAAAAAGAATCAATTTTGAGACCTATCATGCGCTGACGGATGGTACCGGCGCCTTAAACTTTTTGAAGGTGTTGATTTTCTACTATCTAAAGCTATCCCATCCGGAAACAATCAAGGGTTCTGTTTCTCAAATCATCTCATCAAACGTAGAGGATATGATAGAAGACGGGTTCTCAAAATATTATGGGAGTGGTGAGATCACAGAGGAGATTCCACTATATAAGGCCCATCAATTTCCCTACCGACGCAGGGAACATGGAAGACTGAAGTTGATTGAAGGTCTGGTGCCTTCTCGGGATCTGATTCAGGCCGCCAGAGAGCGGAACACTACGGTCACCGTTCTTCTGACTGCGGTGTACCTATGCGCGATTGCAAAGGATATGAGCCGGCGTCAGAAGAAGAAACCGGTGGCGCTGATGATACCGGTTAATTTAAGGAATTTCTTCCCTTCTGATTCCATGCGAAACTTCTTCGGATGGATTGATGTGGGGTATGATTTTGGAACACAAAGCAATGAGTTGGAAGATGTAATTGCCTATGTGGCTGAATTTTTCCAGCGGGAACTTACCCCGGAGAGGATAGGAGCCCGGATGGACAGCCTGGTACAGTTTGAAAAGAACCCCCTGGTTAGAATCCTGCCTCTGGAAATGAAGCTTATCTTCATGCAGTTAGGAGCAAGATTCAGAAGCGTGGGAGAAGATACGGCCATTTTCTCTAACATAGGAAGAATCAAGATGACGGAAGAGTGTACCCCCTATCTGGATTATTTTGAGTTTTACACCACCACCCCAACCATAGAGCTGTGCATGTGCTCTTTTGAAGATAATATGACCCTGTCATTTACCTCGGCATTTGTTACGAACCGGGTGGAAGAGAACTTCTTCGGTATGCTGGAGGAACTGGGTGTCAATGCACGGATGACGGCAGGCGGAGATCCGGAGGTGGAAAAAGAGCATTTTCCAGACCTGTCCAAAGAAAATTCCAGCCATGATATCTGGTACCGCCTGTTTACTTTTTCCTGTCTGGCGGTGGTGGTGCTCAGCTGTATTCTGGATTTTCTACTGACACCTGACATCTTCTGGTCCGGATATGTGCTGGGCGGAATCTTAACGGCATGGATTTTGACGACAGTGGGGTACCGAAAGAGAAGGAATCTGTTGAAGAATGCAGTCTGGCAGATGGTGCTGATTGGGATAGGGCTGTTCCTATGGGACTACGCCACCGGTTTTTACGGCTGGTCACTGGATTTTGGATTCCCCTTCCTCGTATTAGGCTGCCTTGCGACCATAACGGTGATTATCATATGCTTCGGTTTCAATTCGGCGGAATATATGATTTATATGATCATTACATGTCTGTTTGGATTTCTGCCACTGATTCTATTTTTAGTGGGAATCGTACAATTGAAGATACCGGCTGTCATCTGTGCAGGCATCAGTTTCCTGACTCTTTCTGCACTTTGTCTCTTTCAATGGACGGCTGTTAAGAACGAATTAGCGAAAAAGTTTCATCTTTAGTTTTTTGGACATATCAATCAATTCTGTTTTAGAATTACATGATATGTCCAGCTTTTTTTAACAAAGAAAATCGGAATATAGTGAGGAAGCGAATAAAATATGAAAATTGTGTTGATTCATGGACAAAACCACAAAGGCTCTACCTATCATATAGGCAGGTTGCTGGCAGAGAAAATCGGAGAGGACATTGAGGAGTTCTTTCTTCCTAGAGATTTTGGGGAATTTTGTATTGGATGTACAAAATGTTTTATGGCCCATGAATCGCGATGTCCTCATTACAATCGTTTGACCCCGATCACCCGGGCAATGGATGAGGCTGATGTCTTGATTTTGACCAGTCCGGTATATGTATTTCATGCGACCGGCGCAATGAAGGCATTTTTGGATCATTATGGTTATCGTTGGATGGTGCATCGCCCTGAAGAAAAGATGTTTCGGAAGCAGGGGGTATGTATTTCTACGGCAGCTGGCGGTGGAATGAAATCCACCAATAAGGATATGGCAGACAGCCTGTTTTTCTGGGGCATACCGAAAGTCTATAAATATGGGCAGGCCGTGTATGAGATTTCCTATGAAGGGGTAAGCGAAAAGATTAAAGGAAAAATTGACAGAAAGACTACCAGGCTGGCAAATCAGATCAGAAAAAAGCATGGAAAGACAAAACCTGGGATCAAGACAAGAGGGTTATTTTTTATTATGCATTTGGTACAAAGAAAAGGGATGTTGGATACGGATAGCACTTATTGGAAAGAAAAAGGGTGGACGGGAAAGAAGCGCCCCTGGAAGTAGAGAAGAATTAATAATCTATGAATGCACGGAGATTTCTCCGTGCATTTAGTTTTTATCAATATTATTAGATTCGCCAATCTGCATAAATGTTTAGCCAGCTAACTATTTTCTTCCGTGAAATTGTCGTACAATTCTAAAATGTTTATAAAACCCCCAGTTTTCTATTGAAATGTGGTTTAAAGAGTACTAAAATATGTTAGACGACTAATCATTAATTACGACATGTGAAGCCATGGAGGTGAATCAATTGGAAACATGTGAAAAAAACTGGATAGATGAGGGGTCCCGTATCCAAAGCGGATTACTCAAGATTGCTCATCGTTATTTTGTGATAAGTTTTGGTCAGATCATAAAATATGGTATATATCCAGGGCAAATTCCTGTACTGATGCTTTTAGCCAAGAGAGAGGGCTTAAGTCAAAGGGAGATCAGCAAGGAACTGAATATCAAACCCTCCACGGTAGCCGTTTCCATGAAGCGTATGGAGAAGAACGGTTTGATCATAAGAAAAACAGATGAGAAAGACCAGAGGATTCAAAGAATCTATGCTACGGATAAACTAAGAGACGTTCAGCACAAGATTCATGAATTAGTTCTTAAAAATGAGGATATCATGATGGAAGGGTTCACAGAAAGTGAGATCTGTCTGATGAGCCGTTTTTTTGACCAAATCTATGAGAATCTTGAAAAGGTTCCAGAACCGGATATGAAAGACTTGAAAAGAAAAAGAGGAGGAGTCAGACCATGATTAAAATGTTTCAATACATGAAGAAGAGTGCTGGCTATATTTTATTGATCTTCGGATTATTACTGCTACAGGCATACAGTGATTTATCCCTGCCTTCCTATACCTCAAAAATAGTGGACGTGGGAATTCAGCAGAAGGGTATCGAAGATGCAGTTCCAGATGAGATCCGGGAGGAATCAATGGAGTCTCTGCTGCTGTTTATGAGCGAAGAGGACCAAAAGAAAGTAAACGATGCATTTACCCTGAAGGGTGGGATGTATGAACTGAAAAAGATTGATAAAGAGACCAGGGAAGAGATAAATGGACCTCTGGGAGAAGCCATGATGGTGGCGGTTGGCATGAAGGAAAAGGAAGTTGATATTACCAATATTCCAAAAGAGCAGATCGTACAGATGCTTCCTCAGATTAAAGAGAAAATAGAGCAGATGCCCTCCAGCATTGTGACTCAGGCTGCTACCAGCTATGTACAGGCAGAATATCAGGCCCAGGGTAAAGATGTGGATCAGATTCAGACCCGTTATGTACTCCATTCCGGACTTCTGATGCTGGGGCTGGCTGCAATCTCCATGGCTGCGGCCATCAGCGTAACCTTCCTGGCAAGTCGTGTGGCTGCCGGACTAGGGCGTGATTTGCGTAATAATGTATACCGA
>DVNN01000205.1 GCA_018714325.1 Candidatus Pelethocola excrementipullorum | reverse complement strand
CGATGAAAAAGAAAAGCAGCTGACATTGTTAGAAAAACACAGACAACAACTCTTGAACACAGTACACAAGGTAGAGAAGAAGATTTACTGTTTAGATTATTTGGTATATCAGATTAAAAAAAGGAGAGAAGAGTAAAAATGAAGAAAAATATATTAGTTATTTCCACCAGTCTGCGCAAGGGGAGTAATTCGGAAATTTTGGCTGACAAATTTATATGTGGAGCGAAAGAGGCAGGGCATCATGTGGAAAAAATAAGTATTCGGGAAAAGACGATTGGTTTTTGTCGGGGCTGCCTTGCCTGCCAGCATACAGGAAGGTGTGTGATTCAGGATGATGGGAATGACATCGCCTGTAAAATGCTGACTGCAGATGTGATTGTATTTGCTACCCCAATCTATTATTACGAGATGAGTGGACAGATGAAGACAATGCTTGATCGTGCCAATCCGCTGTATTTTGTGGAGTATCAATTTCGGGATATTTATCTTCTTGCCACAGCGGCTGATGAAGATGAGCATACTATAGATGGAGCACTTATAGGGCTTAAGGGATGGATTTCTTGTTTTGAAAAAGCACATCTTGCAGGAACTATATTTGCTGGAGGGATAGATAAAGCTGGTGAGATTGAAAACCATCTGGAACTGGAAAAAGCATATCTGATGGGAAAAGAAGTATGAAGCAGGAGGTTTGATGAAGATGAAAATTTTAATTTTAAATGGGAGTCCGCGTCCTAACGGAAATACAACTGCCATGGTGAAGGCTTTTGTGGAAGGGGCAAAGAAAAACGGTCATGAGATTACAGTTGTCTCGGTATGTAATAAAAAAATAGCAGGATGCCTCGCTTGTGAATACTGTCATGGAAAGGGAGAGGGGAAATGCATACAGCAGGATGATATGCAGGAAATCTATCCGGTTCTTGATGAAACGGAGATGATTGTACTGGCATCTCCGGTTTATTACCATAGTTTTACTGGGCAGCTCCAATGTGCGATCAATCGCATATATGCGTTGGATAAACCAAAGCATCTGAAGAAAGCCGCTTTGATATTAAGTTCCGGGAGTGACAAGGTATATGGAGGGGCTATTTATGAGTATCAGAACTCCTTCCTGGATTATTTAAAACTTGAAGATATGGGAATCTTTACTGCGTATGACAAGCAAAACAAATCAGAAGAGAAGCTAAGCGAATTAAGAAATTTTGGCCAAAGCCTGTAGAAAAGGAGAAGATATAATATGGATGCAAAAATGTTAGAAGGAAAAGTTGCAATTATTACCGGAGCAAGCTATGGAATGGGGCAGTCAATGGCAGAGCTGTTTGCAGATGAGGGAGCCAGTGTTGTTCTGACCGCCAGGGGAAAGGAAAAACTGGATTTGGTGGTAGATGGGATCCGTAAAAAGGGTCAAAATGCAATTGGCATTGTGGCAGATACCTGCTCTGCTGAAGATACGAAGAGAGTCATGAAGGAGACGCTAGAGCAGTTTGGAGATTTGGATATCCTGATTAACAATGCAGGAATCGGTGAACAGAAGATGATTGATGAGACTGATGATGCGTGGATGCTGCATGTAATGGACACCAACTTAGGGGGACCCATGCGTTACATCAGGGAGGCGCTGAAAATATTTATACCAAAGAATGAGGGCGTCATCATCAACATCTCCTCGGTAAATGGAAACCGGCCTTTCTGCGGTGCTACATACACCTCCACTAAAGGAGCACTCAATACATTGACAAAAAACGTAGCCATGCGGCTTGTGGATACCAATATCCGGTGCAATGCTGTTGCACCGGGGTCCACGATCACACCGGCTCATCTTGCCAATAAAGCAGGAGAACAGCCAGGGGGAGATAAGATGCTGAAATATAGCGGCCATTATGTTTATTTTCCGGGACCGGAATGCGATGCTATGGATCAGGCATATGCCTGCCTGTATCTTGCCAGCAAGATGGGGAAAGCAGTCAGGGGGCAGGTGCTTCAGGTCTGCAATGGCGCATTTCTTTAAAATATTATTACCATATAAGGGAGAACGCGAAATACAAATACTTAGTTTATAAATTGTTTATTGTTTTGTGAGAAATCTTTTATCCGCATATGATAGTCTGTATTTCTGATAAGGATACTGGGTTCAATGATAATGCGGGGATAAAGGAGAGTATGGCATTGACAATTAAGAAAAAAATCAGGATGTCCAATATTATGATGGTTCTGATACCAATTTTGTTTACGGCAATCGTGATAAACGTCTGTCTGCATACATCACTTGGCAGTTTCTGGTACACATTGGAAGCCATGTACAGCGATGAAAACAGCATACAGTTTGCTCAGAGTATGATCTATAACTATCAGCAGGAACTGTGGGAGAATAACTGGGGACAGGGTGGACACACGGATATATCAGAGGAAATCAACAGAAGTGATGAGATGCATCATCTGGAGAATAAATTGTCCGGAATGGGATACCAGTTTATGATTACAAAAAATGAAAAATTGATTTATTCCAATCTTACGGAGGAAGATATGCAAGCAGCCCAGTCGGTGGCTGGTGACGCAATTGATACTGCAAAAACATTGACGGCCAGTAGGGGTGAGGTGTCAGTCATCAAGAATACATTTTACCACGGTGAGAAAACTTTCTGCATCACAGCAGTTCATCGACAGCAGACAGATCAGGGCGTGGTGAATTATCTGAAGAATTATATCCTTAGATATCTGTATGGAATTATTATTTTCTTTGTGGTTCTTACAGTATGTGTGAATGGAATTACTTCCTGGTGGATTTCCAGGAGCATTTTAAAACCGCTACATCAGTTGAGTTTAGGTACAAAAGAAATCAGGGAAGGAAGCCTAGACACCCAAATGGAATATCGGAAAAAAGATGAGTTCGGGGAAGTGTGCAGGGATTTTGACGAGATGCGCATCTATCTGAAAGAGTCTGTGGATCAGCGCTTGAGGGACGAAAAACGAAGACGAGAT
>DVNN01000204.1 GCA_018714325.1 Candidatus Pelethocola excrementipullorum | reverse complement strand
ATGATGAACCTTTTATCGTTCAGGGGTTGGCGGTATTGATTGATTGGGAGAGAGAGGGATATAAGATTGTAGGCACGGCAGCCAATGGGATGGAAGCTCTTTGGTATCTAAGAGAAAATGAAGTGGATTTAATTATCGCAGATATCAAGATGCCTATTATGACAGGAATTGAGCTGCTGGAGAAAATACGTACAGAAAAAATATCAGAGGCATATTTTGTTATCTTAAGCGGTTACAATGATTTTAACTATGCGCAGCAGGCCATCCGCTATGACTGCATGGATTACGTTCTAAAACCAATCCGGCAGGAGGAGTTGACTGTTGTGCTCAGAAATGCAGCCAGCCTCCATGAGACATCACAACAGAAAATCATGGAGAGCCAGAAACAAGAAAAGGCATATCTGGCCCGTAATGTGATTTCACTGTTGACAGGAAAATACGATGAACTGAACCTATTATATGTAAGAGAACATCTCCAACTCTCAGAGGGAATTCGCTACATAGATATTGAGATCGATGATATGAGGCTAAAAGAAGAACTTCCGGATGAAAATAAGAGGGTACTGCAAAGAAAGCTCTATCAACATTGTATGGAGTATCTGGGTGAGCATAACAGCAGTCATTGTATCTTTGATGTTTCCAACCATGAGAAGGGGTTCGATATCGGCTTTATATACTGTAATCATATGGCGAGAGAGCAGAATCTTGATGAACAATCTTATTTGAATCAATTTCTGGATTATGTACAGACGAATTTGGAAGTACCTATCATTATGTTTGTGGGAAGTATGGTGGATGATATTAAGTTGATTGAAAGATCTTATAAAACCGCAGCAGTTGCTAGATCTTTCCAAGCTTTCCGGGCAAGTCAGAATATACATTATTATGAGGAAGAACATGTTAAAAATACCTCTGGGAGAGTATTGTGCAAGAAGATCTTGGATGAGTTAATCCATGAGATCGAACGGAACAATCCGAAGGGAATTGAGCAGTGTATTGATCAACTCTATGAAAAGATGAATCAGATAGGAACGGATTCGGGTATTGTGAATCTCAATATAAATTATCTGCTGTTTCAATTGATCCATCTGGCGGCAGAACAAGATTCTAATGTCAATCAGGAAGAAATTATGCAAAAAATCAGTGCCAACACCTTTGGGAGCACTACTATGCGGGGCAGTAAAGGACATCTGAATCGTTTTGCGGTTGATTATGGGGAGTATCTGATACAGCTTCGTAAAAATGTGTCCGGGGGTGTGTTGGTTGACATTGAACGTGAAGTTCGGGAGCACTATGATGATAATTTGACATTGAAAGATCTGAGTGGGAAGTATTTCGTAAACAGCGCTTATCTTGGACAGATATTCCGAAAAAAATACGGAATGTCCTTTAAGGATTACCTGAATAATTACCGTGCAGAACAAGCGGCTTCCCTACTTTTGCGCACGGACAAACGGGTCTATGAAATTGCAGAGGAGGTTGGATATCGAAATCTGGACTATTTCATCAACCGCTTTATTACCATTAAGGGATGCACCCCTGCCAAATACCGAAAACAGTATAGAGATACTGGGGTTAAAAAATAAAGGTTCAAGAAGAATCATATGAGGATATGAAAAATTAATTCCTCATATGATTCTTCTCGTATAAGACGTATGTGATACGCACAGCATTGAGTTAACCTTGCCAGACTTTTTTATTCACCATATATAATTTGCCATGATTTAACCTATGGTTTGTCGGGTTGTTTATTTATCCATAATTAGTAAAATATACATATAAACAAAGTTGCTTGAGACAATCACTGTTTAAATTGACAGCAAATGAGGGAGCTTACGCAAAGTAAATTGTGGTTTTTGCAAGTGGATTAATAGGAGGAGGATTGAAAGATGAAAATGAAAAAATTAGTGGCAGTCCTATTGGCAACGATGATGGCAGCGACGACGCTGGCTGGTTGTGGGGATTCCGACAAGTCCGGCAAAGGAAGTAAAGCAGCGGCATCTTCCAAGGTAGATGAGGTTCGAGAGTATACTGCATTTTTTGCGGTTCCTGGTAATGAAATTAACGATGACAATGAAATCCAGCAGAAAATCGCAGAGATAACCGGCGCCAAGGTAAAAGAGACCTGGTTGACAGGACAGACGGCTGCAGAGGCTGTAGGAACCATGATTGCTGGAGGTGAGTATCCGGACCTGATTGATGGAAGCGATGGAACTGCTCAGCTCTACGATGCAGGGGCTCTTGTCCCCTTGGATGATTATCTGGATAAATATACAAATTTGAAAGAACTATGGTCCGAAGAAGAGTGGGACAAGGTACGACAGGACGATGGACATATCTATTGGATTCCTCAGTTTGGTAATGTATATGAAAAAGATATGACTCCGACACCAGCAGAAGCATTCTGGATTCAGACCCGTGTTCTGAAATGGGCAGATTATCCGGAAATCAAGACGGTGGATGAATACTTTAAACTCCTTGAGGATTACAATACGGCTAATCCAACCATGGAGGACGGAACAGCCAATATCCCGTACACGATTCTCTGTGATGACTGGCGTTATTTCTGTCTGGAGAACCCGCCTCAATTCTTGGCCGGATATCCAAATGATGGTTCCGTAATTGTGAATCCTGAAACCGAGAAAATCATGGATTACAATACCATTGACGAAGCGAAGTCATACTTTCAGAAACTAAATGAAGAATTTGCGAAAGGCACTGTGGATACGGAAGCATTTACCCAAAGCTTTGACGAATATATTGCAAAACTATCCAGCGGACGCGTACTTGGTATGGTTGATCAGTGGTGGCAGTTTACGGATGCCAGAGACAGTTTGAAACAACAGGGTCTGGAAGCACAGGGATGTAATTATGTACCACTTGCTCTAACCATGGATACCAGTGTGACCCCAAACTATAACACAGAACAGGCAATCAACGTTGCCAACGGTGTTGGAGTCAGCGTGAGCTGCGAGGATCCGGAGGGTGCGCTCCAGTTCCTGAATGATCTGCTGGAACCAGAGGTAAGAGTACTTCGCAGCTGGGGAATTGAAGGCGTTGACTATGAAGTAGGAGATGATGGCGTTTTTACCAGAACGGATGAGCAGTGGACACTGGCTTCTGATTCCTCATATAAAGCTTCTCATATATGTACATACAGTTACCTGCCCAATTATTTTGGATTATTGGCTGATAAGATCAATGCTGCCACCCCAACTGAGCAGCCCTCCGAATTTGTGAAGAGCCTTCCTTCCGATGTACAGGAATGTCTGGCTGCTTATGACTGTGAGACTTATCTGGAAATGATGGATCCTGCCGATGCGGTTCCTGGACCATGGTTCCCGATGTACTCCTACTCCAATGCGATGACTACTGCCACCGAGGGTGGTACCGCCTGGACAAAAATGGGTGAAATTAAGCATGAATATCTTCCAAAGGTTGTAATGTCTGCTGATTTTGAAGAGAGCTGGAAAGAGTATATGAGTGCATACGAAGGTTGTAATCCACAGGCATTTCTCGATGAGATGCAAGAAGAGTTGGATCACAGGATAGAAACTTCTGCTAAGTATGCAGAATAAGTAAAAACAGCAGTCAGCTATGGTTGCAATCGTGACAATGGCTGCCTGCTGTTTTAGTTTCAATTCTGATTTGGATGAAAAGGAGAGTGTATTATGGTTTCAAAACAAATAAAAGCGAAAGAACCCAAAGCCAAGTTTAACTGGAAGGAATTCAAAAGACAGAAGGTTTTGATGTTCTGGGCAGCCCTGTTCGTCATATATGGAGTAATTTTCTGTTATGCCCCTCTTGTGGGATGGCTGATGGCTTTCCAAAATTATAAACCGAAGGACGGTATCCTGGGTTCACAATTTATAGGGCTTGAAAAATTCATACGATTGTTCTCGGATTCCACATTCTTGCAGGTCATCCGTAACACCCTGGCCATGGGAATCATCAATCTGGTATTTACCTTTGTAACGGCGATTGCCTTTGCAATTTTGTTGAATGAGGTTCGTTCGAAGTTTGGAAAAAAGACAGTACAGACCATTTCTTACCTTCCACACTTTCTTTCTTGGATCGTTGTAACAGGAATTCTCCATGATGTGCTTTCAGGCACAGGTATCATCAATGAATTACTGATAAACATTGGTGTTTTGAATCAGCCATTAAACTTTTTTGCACATCCTAAATTCTTCTGGTGGATCGTTGGATTTGCCAATATCTGGAAGGAGACAGGCTGGAATGCAATCATATATCTCTCGGCAATCACTGCAATTGATCCATCTCTATATGAGGCAGCAGCCATCGATGGAGCCGGACGCTGGGCGAAGATTAAGCATATTATTCTGCCAGGAATCAAACCTACGATTATGATTCTGTTACTGATGAACGTGGGTAATGTGCTTAACGCTGGATTTGAAGTTCAATATCTATTGGGCAACGGACTGGTACAAAGTGTTTCACAGACCATTGATATCTTTGTATTGAAATGGGGCATCAGTCAGCTTGACTATTCTCTTGGTACCGCAGCAGGTATCTTCAAGAGTGTGGTGAGCATTATTTTGATTGTAGTTGCTAATCAGATTGCCAAGCGGTCTGGTGAAGAACGGTTGTTCTAAGGAGGTTGAAAGAAGATGAAGCAGAAAAAAGTAAATGAAGCAGAAGGAAAAGCACCAAAGTACAAGTCATCTATTTCGAATTCTGTATTCGTGGTATTCAATACGATTTTTATGATTGTCTTTGTAGTCATTACATTATACCCGGTATTAAATACACTGGCAGTTTCATTTAATGATGGAACAGATGCACTGCGGGGAGGGATTCATATCTTGCCCAGAAAGCTCACCCTCCAGAACTATAAAACTGTTTTGAATAAGGATAATCTGATGACGGGTGCCTGGATTTCGGTGGCTCGAACTGTATTAGGAACAATCACCGCATTGCTGGCCAATGCAATTCTGGCCTTTATTGTGAGCCGGAAGCGTTTTATGTTTAAAAGTCAATTATCTCTATTTTGGGTGATTACCATGTATGTCAATGGTGGAATGATTCCTATCTTTCTGTTGTATCAGAATCTGGGACTGACCAACAGTTTCTGGGTGTATATCATACCCGGTATGATAAGTGCCTTTAATATGCTTGTAATGCGCACCTATATGCAAGGAATTCCAGACAGTCTGGAGGAGTCCGCACAATTGGATGGCGCGGGATATACCACCATATTCGCAAAAATAATCTCTCCGCTCTGCAAACCAGTTTATGCTACAGTTGCGCTCTTTATTGCAGTGGGACAGTGGAACTCCTGGTTTGATGCCATGTTGTATAATCGTATGAGTGCCCAGTACACCACTTTACAATACGAGTTGATGAAGCTATTGTCATCTGTGAGCAACCAGGGAGGGAGTGCAGAGACCATGAAGAATGCACTGTCTTCAGCGGCTGTCACACCAACGTCCGTTCGGGCTGCAGCCACAATATTGACCATGCTTCCGATTATCTGCCTTTACCCGTTCTTACAGCGGTATTTCGTAGCAGGGCTTACCATCGGTGGGGTAAAAGAATAACTTAGGCAGTATAAAACCACTTTATTTTCCCACATGAGAGCCAGATATGGTAAAATGCACAGTGGAGACTGCTTGACTGTAGAAGTTGAAGACAAAATAAAGGAGACAAAAAGATGCAGGGAGCGTTTTATACCGGAGAATACAGAAATGTATTCCTAGAAAATGGATATACAAAAGAAGAGATTGATAAAAGGGTGGAAGAAGCCTTTCAGATTATGTTTTATGGTTCTGAGGAAGAGCGGATTTACCATCCATCAGGTGAGGATATGGGTTACATGGAAGACACCGGAAACCATGATGTTAGAACAGAAGGCATGTCCTACGGCATGATGATGTGCGTGCAGATGGATAAAAAGGAGGAGTTTGACCGTCTCTGGAAGTGGTCCAAGACCTATATGTATATGGACAGCGGAGAAAATGCCGGTTATTTTGCATGGTCCTGCCAGACCGACGGAACTAAAAATGCCTGGGGACCTGCGCCCGATGGGGAAGAATACTATGCCTTGGCACTATTTTTTGCAGCAAAGCGCTGGGGAAATGGGGAGGGGATCTTCAATTATGAAGCAGAGGCTAAACAACTCCTTCATGATTGTATACACAAAGGTGAGGAGCCTGGAACGGGCAAACCCATGTGGGATCCTAAGAATAAGTTGATTAAATTCGTCACAGAATGCGACTTTTCTGATCCATCCTACCACTTACCACACTACTATGAGCTTTTTGCACTGTGGGCCAAGGAAGAAGACCAAAACTTCTGGAAAGAAGCTGCAGCAGCAAGCCGGGAGTATTTGAAGAAAGCCTGTCATCCGGTTACGGGACTCTGTGGAGAATACGCAGATTATGATGGAACCCCTCGTAAAGAAGAGCAGGTGGGCGGACAACGCCACGACTGGTATTACAGTGATGCTTATCGTACGGTAGCCAATATTGGCCTGGATTATCTGTGGTTTGCCGCAGATCCCTGGGAATGCCAGAATGCAGAAAAAGTACAACGGTTTTTCTGTGAGACGGAAAAAGGGCGTATGGATGGGGTTTATCTGATTGACGGAACCCCTATCGATGAGCCGGCCCGCCATCCGGTGGCCATTGTGGCAACCAATGCACAAGGGGCACTGGCAGCACAAGGCGACTATGCCAGCACCTGTGTAAAGCGATTCTGGGAAACACCGCTGCGTCAGGGAAAGGGAAGATATTATGATAATTGCCTGTACTTCTTCGCCCTGCTGGCATTGAGCGGAAAATATCGCATTTGGAAATAGGAGGAATTATGATAACTGCAACCAATCCAATATTAAGCGGATTCTACCCGGATCCTTCCATCTGTAGGGTGGGAGAGGATTTTTACCTAGTGAACTCAACCTTTGCATACTTTCCAGGAGTACCCATCTTCCACAGTACGGATCTGGTACACTGGGAGCAAATTGGTAATATCCTAGACCGTCCTTCACAGCTTTTGCTGGAAGGATGCGGACATTCACAAGGGATTTATGCGCCTACAATACGATATCATGAAGGTATGTTTTACATGATCACCACCAATGTATCGGGTGGAGGCAATTTTATAGTGACGGCCAAGGAACCGAGAGGTCCCTGGTCAGATCCTTATCTCCTTGGGGACGATGCCCCTGGAATCGATCCAAGCCTATTCTTCGACACCGATGGAACCTGTTATTACGTGGGTACCCGTCCAAACCCGGAAGGGGTGAGGTATCATGGGGATTGGGAAATCTGGGTTCAGGAATTGGATCTAGATACCATGAAACTGATAGGAGACAGCCATAAAATCTGGAAAGGCGCCATGAACGGTGTGATCTGGCCAGAAGGTCCTCATCTCTATAAAAAGGACGAGTATTATTACCTGATGATTGCAGAAGGCGGTACAGGCCCCAATCACAGCATCACGGTGGCCAGAAGCCATGAGATAACCGGACCTTATGAAAATAACCCCAACAACCCAATCCTGACCCATCGTCATCTGGGCAGAGGATATCCTGTTGTTTATGTGGGACACGGAGATCTGGTGGAAGACAGCAACCATAACTGGTATGTGGTCATGCTGGCTTCCCGCCCCTGTGATGGATACACCAACCTGGGTAGAGAAACCTTTTTGGCAAAAGTGGTCTGGGAAGAAGGATGGCCGGTGGTAAATCCCGGCATAGGAAAGCTGGAACATCATTTGGAATTGCCTCTTACCCCCATGAAGGCAATTCCAAATGATCCAATCTACAGCTTTCAGCAGGAAAAATTGGATCCTGCCTTTTTGATGCTGCGAAACCCAGACTCAGATATGTATTGTTTGAATAAAGAAGAAGGCATTCTTCAACTGAACCTGAAACCGGAAACCTTAAAAGAACAGGCCAGCCCTGCCTATATAGGCGTTCGTCAGCAGCATTATGATTACCAGGCGGGAGCTGTCATGGACTTTCATCCCCTTTCAGAGTCAGAATGTGCCGGCCTCGCGGTGGTTCAGAGTAATACCCACCATATCCGATTTGAAAAGTTTCTGAGTGAAGGAAGAAATAAGCTAAGAGTCGTTCTCTGTGAACATGGTAAGGATCGTGTTGCCGCTTCCTGTGAAGTCCCGGAGGGGAAGATTATCCTGAAAGTAGTAAACCACGGACAGCAGGCTGACTTCTGCTATAAAATTGCGGGGGAAACAACCATTGTGGCAAGAGAAATAGACATGCACCTGCTGAGCACCGAAGTAGCAGGAGGATTTACCGGATGTACCGTGGGTATGTATGCTTCTTCCAATGGAAGTGAGAGTCATAACCATGCAGGATTCGGATGGTTTTTCTATGACTCACTGGGTCAGTAAGACTTGAGGAAACCCTAAGCCATATGGAAATGATTACAGTAGACCGTATACCAGTAATACAATTTAATAAGACCTATATGCTGCCTGCACTTCAAGGAGCCGGGGAAAGAGACAGTGTTCACTTTAGATGAGCACTGTCTATTTTTCTTTGTTTACTTCCTTGTAATACGGTTGAAAAAATCAGTATACCATGATACTTTATAAAGTAAAGAGAGTTGGGAGTCAAAAGGTTGTATGAAGCAGAGTAATATGCCTTAATCCGAATATTTAGGAGTAGATTTACAATGGGTACTATAATTATAAAGTCAGAGTCAGAATTCTCTCTTTATGTAGATGACATAAAACAGCAGAGAATCCTGGCAGTGGATACGGAAACAACAGGGCTAGATCCCCATCATCATAAAATAAGATTAGTACAGTTGGCATGGAAGGAAATGATTCTAATCATCGACTGCTTTTCCTTTTTGCCCAAGGGGCATGATTTATTAAAAGCGGTATTAGAAACCCCTTCCATTAAAATACTTCAAAATGCCAAGTTTGATCTTCAGTTTTTCATGGCCATCGGCATGTTACCCCCTAATATCTTTGACACCATGCTGGCGGCACAAATCTTAGCACCACTGGGGGGACCTAAGAGGTTTAACCTTGGGGAATTAGCAAGATATTACTTAAATGATGACGTTGACAAAACACTGCAAAAGAGTGACTGGAGTAAAAAACTAACAGATGAGCAGCTGATTTATGCGGGAAAAGATGTGGAGGTTTTACTCCGCTTATATAAAGTTTTGACAGAACTAATATATGAAAGAAAGCTGACAGATATTGCGGCAATAGAATTTCGATGCGTTTTCAGCGTTGCACAGATGGAGTATTATGGGATAAAGCTGGATACAGAATCATGGACTGAATTAACGAAAAGGATCGAGGATGAGAAGAAAGAGACGATAGACCAACTGAATACATTTACAGACACCCCTACCTATACACAGATGACACTGTGGGGGGAAGAGGAGATTATAAACAATAATTTTGACAGTAATTCTTATGTGTTATCCTTGCTTCACAAGCATGATATCCCGGTTGAGAATACCTCTAAGTACGAATTATCCCCTTATCGCAAACATCCTCTCGTAATCGCCTTAACCAGATATCGCACTGCCTCAAAGATGCTGTCTTCTTTCCTGCGCCCCATGACGCAGATGCTCAGTCCAGATACCCACAGACTTCATCCTAAATACGGCCAAATCAGCGCTGTCAGTGGAAGGATGAGCTGTTATTCCCCGAATATACAGCAGATTCCGAGAAGCTTAGCCTATCGAAAGTGCTTTGTAGCTCCTGAAGGAAGGATGCTCTTGATTGCCGATTATTCTCAAATCGAGCTTCGCGTTGTAGCCCAGATTACTCAGGATAAGAGGATGTTGGAAGCATACAGAAATGGAGAGGATCTACACAGTCTCACAGCATCCTTCATGCTGAACAAGCCTGTACAGGAGATTAATAAAGAAGAGCGACAGTATGCTAAGGCGGTTAATTTCGGGCTGATCTATGCGATGGGATCGGCTGGATTGTGCCAGTATGCCCTTCAGTCCTATGGAGTAGAACTGTCTTTGGAACAGGCAGAGAAGTTTCGAAAACTATTTTTTGAGGCATATCCGGGGGTGAGACGATGGCATAACCAACTAAATCATCAGCAGAGCATAAGAGGCCAAACAATATCAGGCAGGAAATTTATGTTTCCCCAGGGATATGGATTGCCAATGCTCAGCAATACCCCGGTGCAGGGAACAGCAGCAGATATCTTAAAGAAAGCATTAGGAGATCTGGCCTATAAACTAAGGGGGACCGATGCTTATATCATAGCCACTGTCCATGATGAGATTCTAATGGAGTGCCCTGGGAAAGATGCTGACTATTATGCCAGGATGCTGAAAGATACCATGGAAAATGCATCTAATTCTATATTGAGAAGTGTTCCAATGGAAGTTGAAGTCAGCATTGGGCAGTCATGGTCTGAAAAATAACTTGTCCTTAGAGCGTGTTATCCCAACCAACCAGTCTTTTGATACTTCAGGATCATCAAAAAGCTTAATTTGACCTGCTAAGTTGCAGTTCAAATCATAAAGCTGATTGATGATCTTTTTAAACACCTTTTTTGAGCATCCGACAAGAGCCATTTTTGAAACTTTTGGACTGATAGTAGTGATATGTAATGACAGTTTTGCTATCATACTATCTGTAAAATTGTTTTCGTACAGATCAATCCATACACGCCGCCCGCCTGGGGAGGTAGAAGCCAAAATAAACGCTTCCTCGGCGTCAATGATTCCAGATAATTTGTCCATGTCATCCCGATAACTGCCATAATGTAAGGGCTGCAATTCTGCACCTCTGTAATAGTATGGACACAAGCTCCCGCTGGGAGATTTTTTTAGCATAGATTTTCCTCCATTTTTTATTCTAATCATTTCGCTT
>DVNN01000203.1 GCA_018714325.1 Candidatus Pelethocola excrementipullorum | reverse complement strand
TACTCCATCTCTTTTTTGCGTCCTTTGATAGGCGTCTCTTCTTCTTCCTCATCAGAGGCGGTAGACTCCGTCCATGCATTGAGGAGCTCACGGTGAAGTTCCTTGATTTCTTTGTTGGGTGCAATCCGAAGCTCCGTGTTAAGTAGCTTGCTCAGATGCTGGTATACTTTGATCCCCTTATGGTACAGCTCCTGCTTTTGATAGGCCTTCATCATAATAAAGTAAACCCTTTCATCCAAAGGGTCTTCTTTTAGGTATTTAACATAGTAGTCTTCTAACTCGGAGATGTTCTGGCTGGAGGCATTCACCATATGACCATATAATTTTCTTAAATATATTTCTCTGATGGAGGTTCGTTCCATCGACAGCCAATCCTCGAATTCACTTGCATTCTTCACATAAAACCCATGGAGCAGCTCTTCTTGATATAATTCCGTGTGGCCATGCTCCATAAATTGATCATAGTCTATCTCGTATTGAAATTCAGGGTTTAGTGACAGGAGTTGCTTTTGTGGAGAAATGATCAAATCCAGCTGGAAGGTTTTTTTAATGGTATACAGGGTATGTCTTAAATTCTTTTTTGCTGTTGCCTCGTCATTGGAGGCCCAGAATAAAGCGGCAGCTTGTTCACGGGAGATGGTTTTCTTTATTGCTATATAGTAAAGAAGCCCTTCTGCTTTTTTAAAAGGAAGAGTGATGGGTGTACCGTCCAACAATATTCTGGGAGTTTGCAGTAGCAGTAGCGTAATTGTAGCCATGGAGATCCTCCTTCATGTAAAAGTTACGATTGTTTTGTCCAATTATATACTTTTTTGTTTAAATTTACAATAGATGTAGAAGAAACATCTAAAAAAGTTTGATAATATAATTTTTTCGCATGATTTATAGACGTTATTTAGACTGTTTAGATGCTAGGATGGAAGAAATCATAGGAAGAAGGAGAATAAAGCATGAATAATTTTGATATCGGAAATGCTATGACGATTAAGTTGGATGACGTGTTACCAGAATATCCAGTATTTGATGAAAGTATAAGAAGAGCGCCAAAGAGAGAGCTGACGTTAACGAAGAGAGAGATTAAACTGGCTCTGAAAAATGCACTACGCTATATCCCTGAAAGATTTCATGAGCAGCTTGCACCCGAGTTTCTGGAAGAGCTGATGACCACAGGCAGAATCTACGGATACCGTTATATGCCTAAGGAGAGGATCTACGGAAAATCAATCGACGAGTATAAAGGGAACTGTGTGGAAGGAAGGGCATTCCAGGTCATGATTGATAACAATCTGGATCATGAGATCGCCCTGTATCCCTATGAATTGGTTACATACGGAGAAACCGGACAGGTTTGTCAAAACTGGATGCAGTACCAGCTAATTAAGAAATACTTAGAGGTGATGACAGATGAGCAGACCTTAGTCATGATGTCAGGACACCCGATGGGATTGTTTAAATCACATAAGACAAGCCCAAGAACCATCATCACCAACGGCCTGATGGTGGGTATGTATGATAATCCGGAAGATTGGGCAAAGGCCACCGCCATGGGAGTGTCCAGTTATGGGCAGATGACAGCAGGAGGCTGGATGTATATCGGACCTCAGGGTATTGTGCATGGAACATTTAACACACTGTTAAATGCAGGCCGTAAAGTTCTGGGGATACCGGAAGACCAGGATCTGAAGGGGCATTTGTTCGTAACTTCAGGAATGGGAGGCATGAGCGGTGCTCAGCCAAAGGCAATTGAGATTGCCGGTGGAGTTGGAATCGTTGCAGAGGTTGACTATTCCAGAATCGAGACAAGACACAATCAGGGCTGGGTTAGTAAGGTGACCGCGGATGTGGCTGAGGCATTTGCCTGGGCGGCAGAGTACATGGAGAAGAAAGAGACGATGTCCATTGCATACCATGGAAATATCGTGGATCTGCTTCAATATGCGGTGGAGAACAATATTTTGATTGAACTGCTTTCCGACCAGACCTCCTGTCATGTTCCATATGATGGTGGATATTGTCCTCAGGGCCTGTCATTTGAAGAAAGAACTGAGATGTTGGATCATGATAAAGAGAAGTTCCGTAAATTAGTGGATGAGTCTCTGATCAAGCATTACCACTTGGTAAAAACCTTGGTGGAAAGAGGTTCTTACTTCTTTGATTACGGAAATGCATTTATGAAAGCAGTTTTCGATGCCGGAGCAAAGGATATTGCTAAGAATGGGGTGGATACCAGTGAAGGATTCATTTTCCCGTCCTATGTAGAGGATATTATGGGACCCATGCTGTTTGACTATGGATATGGACCATTTCGTTGGTGCTGCTTAAGCGGAAAGCCTGAAGACTTAATCAAAACAGACCATGCCGCCATGGAGTTGATCGATTTCAACAGAAGGGGACAGGACAGAGATAATTATATCTGGATCCGTGATGCCGAGAAGAATCATCTGGTGGTGGGAACACAGTGCCGTATTCTCTATCAGGATGCTCTTGGGAGAAGAGATATCGCGTTAAAGTTCAACGACATGGTACGTAAAGGTGAGATTGGACCGGTGATGCTGGGACGTGACCACCATGATACAGGAGGAACGGATTCTCCATTCCGTGAGACATCCAACATCTATGATGGAAGTAATGTGACCGTGGATATGGCAGTACAGTGTTATGCGGGTAATGCGGCAAGAGGCATGAGCCTGATCGCCCTTCACAATGGTGGAGGCGTTGGAATCAGCAAGTCCATCAACGGAGGTTTCGGTATGGTTTTAGACGGAAGCGACCGTGCGGATGAAATCATCAAGGCAGCCATTCCGTGGGATACCATGATTGGTGTATCGAGAAGAAGCTGGGCGAGATGTGAGAACTCCATCGATACTGTTGCAGAATACAACCGCATCAGAGGGGGACAGGATCATATCACAATGCCATATGTGGCATCCGACGATCTGATTGAGAGAGTTTGTAAAGACGTAGAGGTTTAAGATAGAGAGGAAGAGCGCCATGAAAAGAAGAATCATATGCCACGCATCGGAGCTTGTTACCTGCAGGGGAGATGGGCCGAAACGTGGTAAAGAGATGCAGAATATTGGAATTATCAAGGATGGTGCGGTGATTATCCATGATGACCGAATCGTTGCCGTGGGAACCACCGATGAACTTCTGGCTATCATAGACGAGAGCGAATATGAGGTGATTGATGCTGCCGGAAAAGCTGTCCTTCCGGGATTTGTGGATTCCCATACCCACTTTGTCTTCGGAGGATATCGGGCAGACGAGTTCTCATGGCGCCTTCGTGGAGACAGTTATATGTCTATCATGGAACGTGGAGGCGGAATCAATGCTTCTGTTAGTCAGACCAGAGAAGCGTCCCTGGAGGAATTGATTGATGCAGGCGAAAAGCGTCTCTGGCAGATGATAGAGTTTGGCGTGACCACCGTAGAAGGCAAAAGTGGATATGGGCTGGATAAAGAGACTGAATTAAAACAGTTAAGAGCCATGAAGGCGTTAAATGAAAGACATCCGATGTCCATCGTGCCCACATTCTTAGGACCCCACAGCGTCCTTCCTGAATATAAGGGAAGGGAAAGAGCATTCATCGAGAAAATGCTGACGGAGGTAATGCCGATAGTCAAAGAAGAAGGTCTCGCTGAATTTGCGGATATCTTCTGTGAGAAAAACGTGTTCTCCGTGGAAGATTCCAGGTATTACCTGGAGGAAGCCAAGAAAATGGGATTTTCCTTAAAGATTCATGCGGATGAGATGGTACAACTTGGAGGAGCAGAACTTGCCGCGGAAACTGGTGCGGTTTCTGCCGACCACCTGCTTCAGGCTTCGGATGAAGGAATCAGGTCGATGGCAGAAAAAGGTGTGATCAGCACCATTTTGCCAGGCACTGCATTCTGTCTGAAAGAGGATTATGCAAGAGCCAGATTTATGATCGAGCAGGGGAGTGCGGTTGCCATTGCCACCGATTGGAATCCAGGAAGCTGTTTTACCAATTCCATTCCCTTACTCATAGCATTGGCTTGTATCTATATGGGACTTTCCATCGAAGAAGTAATCGCCGGCCTGACTATCAACGGGGCTGCCGCGGTAAAACGTGATCATGAAGTGGGAAGTATCCAGGAAGGTAAAAAAGCCGATATCATCTTTTTAAGATATCCATCCATCCAGTTCCTGCCCTATCATACAGGGGTAAACCTGG
>DVNN01000202.1 GCA_018714325.1 Candidatus Pelethocola excrementipullorum | reverse complement strand
ATAAATCCTCCATTAGTTCTATTGTTATAATATTATTATAAGTAATAATTACCATTTGTCAATATATGCTTTTATAAGAAAATGATTTATGTATAAAATTCTAAAAAGAGATTGACAAATAATATATTGTTACTATAATATAATATTATAACAAACTTTACAAGTTTAAAGTTAATAAAATCCCAAACGATATTTTACACTAAGAAGAATTAGTGAAAATATACAAAAAAGAGAAAAGGAAAAGGAGAAGTAAAACATGAAAAAAGCAATTGCTATGTTACTGTGTACTGTAATGGTATTGGGGGTCACCGGATGCGGCAACAAAGCTGAGGAGACAGGTGGCAGCACATCCCAAAATTCTTCGGTGGAGGACACTTCAAAGGAAAATAACGATCCGGCAGAAGATGGGTATAAGGTGGTATATTCTATTCCCGGATTAAGCGCTCCGATTTGGACCGTTGCGAGTGAAGGATTCAGCGTAAAGGCCCAGGAGATGGGCTGGGACGCTGAGGTATTAGATCCGAATGACAACCTGGAGACACAGATTTCACAGCTTGAGAATGCACTTACAAAGGGCGTTCAGGGCGTGGTCATCACCGCGATTGATGGAGAGGCGGTATCCACACTTATGAGCCAGTGTGAAGAAGCAGGCGTGCCGGTGGTGGCAATCGACCGTCAGGTAACGGGAACATCGTTGGCAACGGTAGAAGCTGACAACTACAACATTGGGCTTGCATTGGGAGAGATGTATGTGGAATCTCTGGGAGATCAGTCAGGGAAAGTATTGGTTGTCGGAGGACCACTCTCCAGTTCGGCTACCGTGAATCGTACGGAAGGGTTCAAGGATGCGATTAAAGGGAGTGACAATATAGAGATCGTTGCCGAATCCGCAACGGAGATGGATAGCGAAGTTGTTCTTGCTGCAGTGACGAACTACCTTCAGGCGAATCCGGATATTAACTGCATCATGAGCTGTACAGATTATATCCTGCCATCTGTTATGACCGCGCTTGATGAGGCGGATATGTTAAAGGCAGTAGGCGAAGAGGGGCATGTCAAAGTATATTCCGTAGACGGTGATGGATATGGCCTGAAACAGGTAAAAGACGGCAAAATAGATGCTACATACGGACTGGATCCGGCAGGTTGGACGGAGGCAGCGTTAGAAGCCATAAAGAAAAGTTTTGAAGGCGAAAGCGTGGAAAAATCTATTTTAGTCGCCGGAAATATCGTAACATCAGAAAACTTTGAAGAGTTAAAGAACGATGGCAAATTGTGGGGCGCCGATTCTATGGAGGAATAAAAAGAAGGAAGAACAGTTGCGTTTAACTGACTGGGAGAATGGCTCATGCATTGCTTGAGCCATTCCCTCACAAAGAAAGTGTAAATAAGCGGATTGGTGGTGTGAGGTTTGGAACAGAAAATAATTGTAAACATGAAAGATATAAGGATGTCTTTTTCTGGTAATGAGGTTTTGAAAAGTGTGAATTTCCAACTGCGGGAAGGAGAGGTGCACTCTCTGATGGGGGCCAATGGCGCGGGAAAAAGTACACTCATTAAAATCCTTAACGGTATTTACCATGCGGTATCGGGGAACATTGAGGTGAATGGCAGACAGGTGCAGATCAAGACACCAAAGGATGCGGAAAAGCTCGGGCTGGCTTTTGTTCATCAAGAGTTAAATGTATGCAATGATTTAACCGTGGCAGAGAATATGTACATAGGGAACTGGATCAGAAATAAAAGAGGACTATACGATAAGAAAGCCACTTCCAGAAGAGCCAAGGAACTTCTGGATATCATGGGCGTAGAATTAAATCCTGATATGCCGGTAAGAAAGCTTAGAACGGCGGAAAAGCAAGTTATTGAAATTTTAAAAACGATGACAAGAGATGCCAAGGTAGTGATTTTGGACGAGCCGACGTCATCTTTGAATGAGAAAGAGAAAGAAAATTTTTTCGGCATCATAGACCGTATGAAAAAGAACGGTGTATCCATAATTTTTATATCCCATTTCCTGGAGGATGTGGTCGCGCTGTCAGACCGGGTAACCGTTTTGAAAGATGGAGTGAACAACGGTATCTTCTTAAGGGGAGACTATGAGAAGGAAGATTTAGTTGTAGCCATGATGGGAAAGAAAATTGTGGGTGAAAACATGGAGCCGCTGACAGTCCGGGAAGATGCCAAGGTTGTTTTAGAAGTTCGGGAACTGAGTAGTGATAAAAAATTTAATAATATAAATATGAAGATTCAGCTAGGAGATGTTGTGGGTGTCTGCGGACTTTTGGGAGCGGGAAAGACGGAGATAGCAAGGGCCATTCTGGGCCTGGATGAATTTGACTCGGGGAGGATTTTTCTGAATGGTGAAGAAATCAAAAAGCCCCGGCCGGATATTATGATAGAGAAGAGGGCCGTGCTCCTTACAGAAGAAAGAAAACTGGAGGGGTTTGTTCCGCTGATGTCCATCCGGGAGAATGCGACCTTATCTGTTATGAAGAAGATGTCAAATCGTCTGGGTGTAATTGACAGGAAAAAGCAAAAAGCTTTTGCTGAAGATATTTCTCGTAAGATGACGGTGAAGATGTCTGGAATCGAGCAGAATGTTGTGTCATTGTCCGGCGGAAATCAACAGAAGGTAGTTATCGCAAAATGCCTGGCCAGTCAGCCTGAATTATTCTTATTAGATGAGCCCACACGCGGGGTGGATGTATATGCGAAATCGGAAATATATAAGATACTCCGTGAGGCCGCAAAAGCAGGAACCGCAATTGTGATTTTCTCCTCAGAACTTGAGGAGCTGCTGGCAAACTGCACCAAAATTATAATATTGAAAAAAGGAATGATTACAGGCGTTGTCAGTACGAAGGAACTGACGAAAAATAAATTGCTGAGTATGATTGGGTAGGAGGAACGAGTGATGAAAGATAAAACGCAGAAGTTTAAAGACATGTTTGGGGAGGACATCGTGCGCCTGTCTATTATTATGCTGTTTGTAGTCGTTATGTCTTTTGCATCCCCTTATTTTATGCAAATGAAGAATATGATGAATATTTTGCAGAATATATCCTTGCAGGGCATTACAGCCATCGGCATGACGATGGTGATCATTACAGGGGGCATTGACATCTCCGTGGGCGGAGTATGTGCCTTCAGCGCCTGGATTGCGGCTTCTCTTATGAAAGGGGACATGAATTGGGGATTGGCGTGTCTGTGCGCGATTGCAATTGCTGGATTATGTGGAATGATAAATGCATTCTCAATTGGAGTCATGAAAATTCCTCCGATGATCGCCTCCCTTGCGATGATGAATATGACGAGAGGCCTTCAGACTGTTATTTCAAGGGGTACGACCCTGACAGGGCTGCCGGAAAGTTTTCAGGTGATCGGACAGGGCAATATTTTTGGAGTTATCCCAATTCCGGCGGTTATTATCATCGTGCTCTATTTACTGGCGGCATGGTTCATGAACCGCACCGTATTGGGAAGGAGCATCTATGCTGTTGGAGGGAATCCTGAAGCGGCCAGAGTTGCCGGTATCAAAAATGCAAGAGTCCTGTTTTTTTCCTACATAACCTGCTCCATATTTGCATGTATCGCAGGCCTTGTATTTGTTTCCAGAACCAACTCAGCGCCGTCCACACTGGCGAATAATCTGGAGATGAAAGCGATTATGGCTGCAGTTATCGGTGGTACAAGCGTTACGTTTGGAGGAAAGGGAAAGATCTTGGGAACCTTTCTTGGTGTCATCATCGTAGGTTTGATGACAAACGCGCTGGATTTGCTGGGTGTATCCGCTTATTACCAGCAGTTCATACAGGGTGTTATGGTACTTTTGGTGGTTTTCCTGGAAGCAATCCGCTCTAATCGGGCAGCGAAGAAGCACTAATCATGGAATGAATGAACCTGGAGGATTAATTTTGAAAGAAAATGCATTATATATTCAGTCGGGCGGACCGACGTCTGTGATTAACGCATCTGCTTACGGGGTAATTAAAGCCTGCATGCAGAACCCGGACAGGATCGGCCGGTTATATGGGGTGAAGCATGGAGTCGTAGGGTTGATCAACGAAAAGCTGATTGATATCTATGCCATGGGAGAAGAGGAAATAGAACTTTTTCCCCACACCCCATCCATGATCTTTGGTTCCTGCCGTTATCGAATAAAGGATGATTCTGATTATGAAAAGATTAAAGATGTATTAGAAAAACATAATATAAGATATATTTTCTACAATGGTGGAAATGGCACAGTCCGGGCGTGTAAAGTGATGAAAAAATACTTGGAGAGTGTCAATTATCGATGCCAGATGATTGTGATTCCGAAGACGGTGGATAATGATATCTCCTGCATAGACCATGCGCCGGGTTTTCCGTCGGCAGCACGCCATGTGATTATGAGCATTTCGGAACTGGCTCATGATCTTCGAACCTATGATACGGATCTGATTACCACCGTTGAGGTGATGGGCAGAAACACGGGATTTCTTGCAGCCGCCTGTATTTTGGCAGGCAGGGAAGGTAATGGACCGGATCTCATATATATCCCGGAGGTGGTATTCGAGCCGGAGAAATTTATCGGGGACATACGCCGGATCTATGAGAAGAAAGGGAAGTGCTTTGTTGTGGTTGCAGAGGGGGTGAAAACCCGGGAGGGCAAGTATCTGTTTGAAATGTCAGACAACTGGAGAGAAGATAATCCCCAGCTTAATATGGGGGGGATTTCCACCTATCTGCACCGGCTTCTCCAAGAGCATTTCGACTGTAAGATCCGCTGCATTGATTTGGGACTTATGCAGAGATGTGCTGTACACGATGCTTCTGAAGTTGATATTGAAGAAGCGATTGCGGTGGGAAAGGAAGCGGTGAATGCTGCGTTGAACGGAGCGGACGGAGTGATGATATCCATCAGGAGAGTTTCCGATTTCCCATATGTTATGGAATTAGAGCAGGTTTCCATTGATGAAGTGGTAAAGGAAGATGCCACACTGCCTCTCTCTTATTTAAATGAGGAGAAGAATTACATTCGTCCGGAATTCCTGGATTATATCGAGCCGTTGGTAGGAGAATTACCGTCTTATGCAAAGTTGAAACAGGATAAAGAATAACTGACAGAGCACAATACATGATAATACATAATAGAAAGCAGGACATGATAGAAAAGAGGAAGAATATGTATAATTACAGAGAACTGGGACTTGTCAATACACGGGAAATGTTTCAGAAAGCATATAAAGAACAGTATGCAGTTCCGGCATTCAACTTTATATCCATAGAGCAGTATAATGCGATTATTGATGCCGCCGCAGAAAAACGTTCACCGGTAATTTTGCTGGCGTCTCCTAATCTGCATAAGCAGTTGGGATATGAGATGGTGGCGCGGGTGGTTCAGGCGGGGACAGACCGTCTGAAGAACATGGATATGGAAATTCCTGTAGCATTGCATCTGGATCACGGAATGAGCTTTGAACAATGCGTGGCGGCTGTGGAGAACGGTTTTTCTTCGGTTATGATTGACGGAAGCGCGCTTCCCTTTGAAGAGAATATTGCCCTTACGAAAAGGGTGGTGGAATATGCCCACGAACGGGATGTGACGGTGGAAGGTGAACTGGGAGTGCTGTCCGGTGCAGAAGAAGAGGGAGATGAGAACCGGGGTGAGAGCAGCTACACGGATCCTGCCATGGTGGAAGAATTTGTTAAGAGAACCGGGGTGGACTGCCTGGCTGTATCCGTAGGAACCTGTCATGGCCTGGTGAAGTTGAAGGTAAATGACGATGGTACTCTTCCAGAACTACGATATGATCTTATTGAGGATATGCAGAAGAGGCTTCCAGGCTTTCCTCTTGTGCTCCATGGTGCCTCAACAATCCGTCCGGAGTGGGTGGATATGATTAACCAGTACGGCGGCAAGGTGGAGCAGGCCGTGGGTATACCGGAGGAACAGATTGAAAAGGCGGTAAAAATGGCTGTATGTAAGGTGAATATCGCTTCTGACGGCTGGATCTGTGCCCTTGCAAATACGAGAAGAATCCTGGCCGAAAACCCAGGAGCCATTGATAGTCGGGTATTTACATTAAAAAATCGGCCGATTTTGAAAGAATTGTACGAGCATAAAATCGAAATAATGGGAAGTCAGCAGAAGTATTAGTATCATGGCGTCAAAATACCTTTTGACAGGCACATAACCATATATATATTGTAATAGAAAGGGGTGTTATATCTGGACAGATATTATATTGGAATCGAAATCGGGGGAACTAATTTCAGAATTGGCGTGGTGGATGAGAAGTTTACTTTACTGGAATTTGAAAAAACCCCTACAGCAGCACTTGCGCAGGCAGAAGATAAAATAGAATTTCTGTTTCATAAGATCAAACCTTATATTGAGAAGTATGGAAAAGAAAACATTTTAGCAATATCCATGGCTTTGGCATCACTTATGGACAGGGATCGCACCCGGATTTATTCGTCCCCTATGATACCGGGATTCGAGAATATGCAGCTTGTTGCGCTTTTGAAAGAGAAAATGGGGATTCCTGTGGTGATGGAGAAGGATGTTAATATCCTTTTATTGTACGAGATATGGAAAAATCAGCTCCCCCAAGATGGGATAATCGCGGGAACATTTCTTGGTACAGGACTTGGAAATGCCATGTGCATAGATGGGAACGTGTACAGAGGAAACAGCGGAACAGCCTGTGAATTGGGTCATATTCCGGTGCCGGATCTGGAAACCAGATGCGGTTGTGGAAAAAAGGGGTGTATAGAACTCTTGTCCTGTGGAAAAGTTCTGTATAAATTGGCGGTGGAAAAATATGCTTGTCCTGTGGAAAAGATATTTCACTTGCGTGGGAAGGAAAAAGATGTGCTGGATGTGGTGCGGTATTGTGCTGCGGCAATTGCCACAGAGGTTACGATTCTGGATCCGGTCTGTATGATTTTAGGAGGCGGTGTGGTAGAAATGGAGTCATTTCCAATAGAGTATTTGCTTAATGAAGTACGGGAAAATCTGCGCATTCCAAATCCAAGAGAATCCCTGACTTTTATAATGGCATCGGGAGATGCCCAGGCAGGTGTTGTGGGGGCAGCTATAAATACTTCATTATCAGGCCGGTTACGAATATAAGTAACCGGCTTTTCGAATCTATCTTACATACAAAAAAGTAAGTAATTTACTTGGAGCTGGCTTTGCTATATCATTTCTTTAGAAGCTATGTAAAGAAAGGATATGAGAAAATGAAAGAAGCACTACTTATTATTGATGTTCAAAACGA